>JANRAA010000156.1:0-17418 GCA_030728235.1 Flavobacteriales bacterium | reverse complement strand
TCTTGAAACAGTTTAGCTCAGTTAGTTAAGATTCGGAATGACGAAGGTAAATTTACTGCCTTCGTTTTCTTGGCTGTCTAACTGAATCTTCGCACGGATCTTATCTCCTGCTATGCGCACAAGATATAGACCCAATCCTGCTCCTGTAGATTTGTTGGTGCCCTTCACAAACATGTCGAACACGTTGTCGCGCACCTTGTCTGATATACCCAATCCGTTATCTTCTACGGTCAATGTGGCGCCGTCATGGTCACTTACTATGGTGATTCTGCAAAAATCTTGTGGGGTGTTCCGACGGTAACAAATGCTGTTGTTAATGGTCTGCTGCAAGATCACCTTCAGCAATTTGTAATCGCAGAAGAATGGCGCTTTCTCTTGTATGACCCACTCAATAGAAATGGAGTGGGCATTAATCAATTCTTTTTCAAGCAGCTGATAACGCAACTTGTTGAAATCTATCTGCTCAACTTTAACATCGACTTTCTTGTAGTCTACAGCGTGCGAAAGATTCAACAATATATCGTCCATCTGATCGGTGCACGATTGTATCAATCCCAAGTATTTCTTCGTTCCTGCATTGTGATCTTCTTTCTCAAGCAATCGCAGCAAACTCTTGATACTCGTCAACGGTGTCCGCAAATCATGAGACGATTTGTAGATGTATGTGTTGAGCTCTTTGTTGGCCCTGCGCAACTCGCGGGTTCTGCGGTAAACTTTCCACTCTAAGACTTTGCTGACTTTTCTTTTGTGGACGAACTCTCGATATAGCAAGACTATAAAAACGACCGAAAAAATAGTACCGATAATGAGTATGTTGCGAAGCCTTAGAACAGCCATGTTGCTATTACTCTCCGCTTTCTCAACAGCTTGGGTTACAAAACTGTCTTCCTCAAATGTGCTGTTGAGCTTGAATTCACGTTTCAAGGCTCGTATCTCTGCAGAGTGATTGGTCTTCCGTAAACTGTCAGCTATACGCAGGTGCATGTAAGCTTCCTGATAATTCTTGCGGTTTAAGAAGAAGTCAGACTGTTTACGCTCGATTTTCTCAACCCAAACAGTCTCTTCTTCACTCTTTGCAAGCTGACTGGCATCGTGGAAAATCAACAAGGCGTCGGCATCCTGCTCTGTCTGGCTGTACAAGGTTGCCAAGTACAATTGCATCTCCAAACGCGTTTGCACAGCCAAAGTTTCTGAAAGTCCAACCGCCATCTCCTGATAAACAATGGCCTGTCGCAAATCACGTTTGTTTTCATAAAGCTCAGATGTCTTCATGAGAAATATCGCCGCAGCCCCCTGTTCTCCATGCTTGATGGCCGCATCTGCAGCCAGAAGAGCCGCCGCACTGGCTTCGTCATACAGGCCTTCGTCGTAAAAAGATTGAACGATGAATTCTTTGTTTTGCAACAACTCTGAAATCATATCGTGCTCCTCGTAAAGCGCATTGGCCTGGTCTAAGAACATGCGGCATGAATCAAACTCCGCCATCTGATAATACACTTGCCCAAGCTTCTCTTTCACCAGTCCCACTCGCATGGGGTCGAGGCGGTCGCTCTTCAATAGTTGATGTAGCAAATTGCTGGCTAAATCGTCGTCGTGACGATTCAAATGAATGACGGCTGTCTTGAAACGCACGTTGTCTGCAGCTTCTACATTGCCTGTCTTCTCATAATACCCCAACGCTTTTGCATAATGCTCCAAGGCCTGCGCGTAGCTTTTCTGATCGAAGTAGATCTCACCAACGCGGTTATGTACCTTGCTTAGTAATGATATATCTAAGCTGTTCTCAATGATGCGCAGGTAGTTCTGCACCGCCTGAACGGGCTTTTCCAACCGCTCTTGCGACATGGCTTTGTAGTAGCGCAAACTGTTTTCTTCGTTGCGCTCAACGTCGTCAACAAACAAAATACTATCTGCCATGTCGACCACGCGCTTGTAGTCTTTGGCCAAATAAAAATCCAAAACATCCTGGCGCAACGCAACATCTTGTCCGCAAACAGACAAGGATATAAACGTTACACAAGCAAGTATTCCGGTTGCTTTGGTCATAAAGTGGTCGTCACAATCGTAGTTGGCTTGGCCATTGTCTTAACTGCCAAATTTGTATTTTGAATGTGAATGGTCAATTCAAAGTATCAAAACTACAAGGATGTTGCATGAATAAATAGGTAACTTCACTTTTGTATCCTCATTGCACCGTTAATAACATGCATCCTAAAATAGAAAAATGGCTTTTCGGACTTGATGCCGACTTTCAAGAGGTGGCCTCAGCGATGATTTCACTTGTTATGTCAACCCATCCGGGGATGATTGCAAACTGGAAATACGGTGTGCCTTACTTTGAATGCAACGGTGTGGTGTGTTTTTTCAATAAAAAGAAGGAGGGGATCGATGTGGGCTTCATGAGGGGACATCGCATGCCGAAAGATCTGCCACTGCTTGAAGATCGTGGATTAAAGTTGGTGCGTCATATCGTAATGCCGCCAAAACCGTCCATCGAACATTTCGATGCAATGTCAATAGCATTGAACGAAGCTGTTCTCCTAAACCTAAAGTAATCAGTCCTGATAAATGCAGTCGGCAACGGTTTGTCCAACAGCTTTCAATGTGTTCGGATCTATAATGTCCATGTTGTCTTTGTGGGTGTGGTGAAAAAACCCATACCCCATCGTCAAAACGTCCACATGATATTGCACGATATTGGCCGAAGGAATGCCTCCCATTACGGTCACGAAGTAGTTGTCATCAACAGTCTGTGGTGTTACAGTATCTTTAAAATACCCGCCATAACCAAGTTTCTGAGCTGTGCGCCACACTTTGTCTACAACCATCGGTGAGGTAGCCATCGAGGTGCCTTCTCTGTTGAAAACGGCGTCTGACGACCCAACCATATCAAGCAATATTCCATACTTGGCGCGGTAGTTCGGCACGTGTTTGTGCTCTGCCCAGTACTGTGAGCCCAAACACCAATCGGTGTAGTCTCCGGTTTCTACACCTTCAGGAGCGCCGTAATCTTCTGCGTCGAAAAAGATGATGTCTACCCCTACATTGGCAGGTTGTGAATGCAACAACCTAGCGACTTCTAGCAACACGCCAACGCCCGATCCGCCGTCGTTCGCGCCATCAATGGGCTCGTTTTGGCGGGTGCTATCTTTGTCCGCGAACGGACGTGTATCCCAGTGCGCATAGAGCATCACGCGGTTTTTCTTCTCTGGCGAAAACTGCCCAATGATGTTTTTCATGTTCAAGGCCTTGCCGTCAAAAGCGGTTACTACAGCTTCTTGCACAATAACATCGGCTCCATAGCTTTCTAACTTTTCTTTCAAATATACGGCGCAGTTGGCATGTGCTGTTGTGTTGGGCACACGCGGACCAAAAGCCACCTGTTCTGCAACAAATTTGTAAGCTGTGTCGCCTGAAAAACTTGGCGTCACTACAACTGGTTTTTGCTGCGTTGGCTGACTTGATGGCTTGTCATCAGTACATGAAAACAACACAAGCATCATCGCTAGCGCGGTAAGTTTAAGCTTCATAAGTCCAGGTGGTGCCTTCTTTGGCATCTTTAATAATGATATTTCTAGCTGCCAATTGGTCGCGAATCTGATCTGCTACGCTCCAGTTTTTATTCGCCTTGGCTTCATCCCGAAGGTTCAACAAAATCTGCATCACGCCATCGGCAATGCCACTCTCGTTGTCGGCACTCTCCTCTGATGTAAATCCAAGAACGTCAAATAAGAACGATTGGTATAATTCTTTTAGCGCGGCAATGTCTTCCTCGGTCAAGGTAACCTGTCCGGCCAATGCCGAATTGATAACTTTCACACCTTCAAACAATACTGATATCAAAATAGGTGTGTTGAAGTCGTCACTCATGGCCTGCATGCATTTGCTTTGCAATGAGTTTATATTTTCACTACTGGTGGCAGCGGGTTTTATTTTGGCGATAGACTCGAATGCTGTCATCATCTTTTTGTACCCTTTCTCAGCGGCTTGTAGCGCTTCATTGCTGAAATCCAAGGTGCTAGCATAATGTCCTTGCAACATGAAAAAGCGCACGGTCATCGCGCTGTATCCTTTGTCAAGAAGCTTGTGATTGCCTGTAACCAGCTCTTCGGGTGTAAAACCGTTTCCTTCCGATTTGGCCATCTTGCGTCCGTTCACAGTCAACATGTTGCCATGCATCCAATAGCGCACGGGCTCATGTCCGGTAGCTCCCACATTCTGCGCTATCTCACATTCGTGGTGTGGAAATTTAAGGTCCATTCCACCGCCGTGAATGTCGAATTGATTGCCCAAATACTTGGTGCTCATGGCCGAACATTCAAGGTGCCAACCAGGAAATCCTTCACTCCAAGGCGATGGCCACTTCATGAGGTGTGTCTTGTCGGCTTTCTTCCATAAGGCAAAGTCCAACCCGTCGCGCTTCTCATCTTGTCCATCCAAACTGCGGGTGTTGCTTATCAATTCTTCGATTTTCCGTCCCGATAGTTGTCCGTACCCGTGGGTTTCGTTCAATTTGCGGACGTCAAAATACACGCTGCCATTCACCTCATAGGCATACCCGTTATCGATGATTTTCTTAATCATCTCTATCTGCTCTATGATGTGCCCCGTTGCCGTTGGCTCAATAGAAGGGGAGAGGATGTTGAACATGCGCATCACATCATGGAAGTCGTTGGTGTATTTCTGCACCACTTCCATGGGCTCGAGGTTGTCTAACCGTGCCTTTTTCGCAATTTTGTCTTCACCTTCATCAGCATCGTCAACAAGGTGACCAACGTCGGTGATGTTCCGCACATAGCGCACTTTATAGCCTAAAAAGGTGAGGTATCTGTATACGATGTCGAAGGTTAAAAACGTACGCACGTTTCCGAGGTGTACGTTGCTGTATACGGTAGGGCCACAAACGTACATCCCTACAAAGGGGCTGTTCAAGGGCTCAAAAACTTTCTTTTCTCTACTCAAGCTATTGTAAATGCTCAAGGGATGCTCCAAAAATCGTTGTGTCTGCATAAGTGCAAAGAAAATAAATTCGCTTGATTCTACGGTGAATAGAAAATGAAAGAGCCACCAAATTTGGTGGCCCCTTCCGTTTAGGTATATGTAGTTGTTATTCGTCGGTCTCTAAAACGCCTGTACCAATGTACTTGCCGTTGCGGTAAATCTCTATTCTCACGAGTATTCCGTCTTGGTTGTAGCGGTACCACTTGCCTTCCCACAGTCGTCCGTTGTTAAACTGTCCAATCTGTGTTACCTGCTGGGTTTCGTTGTAAAGAATGTTGTAGCCGTTTGGCTCAAACGTAAATGCATTGTTTGGGGTGTCTTTCACGCCTCCACCGGCGGATGTGATAGCTTGTGGCTGCTTTTCAGCTTTGATCTCCACGGGTGTCTTCTCATAGGTGCGAATGCTGCCTGGCTTTAAAACACCGTCGTTCAGTACTTTCACTTCTATCAACTTCCCTTTCTCGTTGTACCTGCGCATCTCACCCTCTTCTTTTCCGTTGAGGATGTTAACTTCCAAAGCGAGTTGTCCGTTTTCATGGAAGTATCGCTGCACACCATTGCGCTTTCCGCTATCGGCGAAGAAGAAGTCTTGCTGCATGTTTCCGTTGGAGTGGAAACGTTTGAACTCGCCGATGTTCTTGTTGCGGTTCCACGTTCCTCCTTCCTCTAAAACACCGGTTTCATAGTAAATAGAGTACTTTCCATTGGGCCGGTTGGCTTCGTAAGTAATCTCACTCCGCAACTTGCCGTTGGGGTAAAAGCGCTTCCAAACACCCTCTTTGAGGTTGTTCTTGTACGATCCTTCTTCTACAGTAGCATTGGGGTTGTATGCTGGATCATCGGCCATGTAGCCTTTGATAATCCAGTATCCTTGACGCTGGCCATTGCTGTCAACAACATTTAATCCGTCGCCTGCCGCTGTGGCAACAACTGATAAAAACATGAGTGTTAACAGTAAAAAGTTTTTTCTGGTGGTATTGATGATATTCATCACAGTAAGGTTAAACACGATTACTCGTGCCTACTCATACGTGATCAATTCTCCGAAGTTTCAGAAATCAGTTTTTTTTTTCGCAAAGCGGTCATCATGATGCTCACCAAATCGTCAACTGTTTGATCGGTCTTCCAATCCCAGTCGCTTTGAGCTACACTGTCATCAATGCTTTGTGGCCAGCTGTCGGCAATTTTCTGACGGAAATCAGGGGCGTAACTGATGGTGAAATCAGACATGTCTTTCTTGATGGCTTCAGCCAATTCCGCTGGAGTGAAATCAATGCCAGAGAGGTTGTAAGATGAGCGGATCTTAATTTTCTCCGCTGGCGCTTCCATCAATTCAATGGTCGCACGTATCGCTTCCTCAATGTACATCATCGGCAAACGGGTGTCGGCTGATAAAAACGACTCGTATCTGCCTTGCTCCAAGGCTTTGTGGAATATATCTACAGCGTAGTCGGTTGTGCCGCCACCAGGTAAGCTGCGGTGGCCAATCAAACCGGGGTAGCGCAAGCTGCGGACGTCGACTCCAAATTTGGCGTGGTAATATTCACACCAACGTTCTCCAGCTAGTTTTGAAATACCATATATAGTGTTCGGCTCACAAACTGTTGTCTGAGGAGTGCCAACAGCGGGCGTTGTCGGACCAAACACAGCAATAGATGATGGCCAAAAGACACGCTTTACCAATCCTTTGCGGGCGGCATTCAAGATGTTGAACAAGCCATTCATGTTCAAGTCCCACGCTAAATCAGGCTGCTTCTCAGCACTTGCCGATAGCAACGCGGCCAACTGATAAACAACGTCTACTTTGTGCTTCTCGAGTATGCTTTCAAGCTGCTCGTGGTTGAGTATGTTGAGGTGTTCGAAATGTACGTCTGCAACTTCTTCTGCATGTGGCGGACGAATATCAGCGGCGATAACGTTTTCGGCGCCATACATTTCTTTTAACTTGATAACGAGTTCAATGCCGATCTGGCCGGCGGCACCAATTACTAAAGAGCGTTCTTTTCTCATGTTCACTTCTGGTCATTACAGAATTTCAGGGTGGGCTTACGCGCTGCAAATGTACAAATTCGTTTACCGATTTGTATACACTCAAATATACGTTACAAACTCAATAGCTCTTTGAAGCGAACAGCCTGACGACGAGAAATCTCTACTTCTGTCCCGCCTTTCAAGGTGATCTTCAATCGCCCGTTAAACCAGCTATCAACCTTTTCTATACATTCTAAGTTGATGATCTGCTGGCGGTTCGCTCTGAAAAAGGTGTTCTCATCCAATCGCTCTTCCAATTGATTCAAAGATCTTAAAATCAGGGGTTTGTGGTTGTCGAAAAATACACGTGAGTAGTTGCCGCACACTTCAAATAAGCGGATGTCGCCCAAACGGACAAGCCAGCATTTTTCACCGTCTTTCACGAAAACTTTTTTCGAGGCATCCAAAACACCTTCTTTAAACTCTCGCTCTTTGCCTTCTTGCTCTTCTTCAGTGCCCAAATGCTGCCGCACTTTCTCTATGGCTTTGGCCAAGCGGTCGGCCTTAAGCGGCTTCAAGAGGTAGTCGAGGGCATTGTACTCGAACGATTTAATCGCGTACTCGTCGTAAGCGGTGGTGAAAATTACTTCGGGTATGTTGTCTAACGACTCCAACAGCTCAAACCCATTCTTCCCAGGCATGTGGATATCTAAAAACAACAGCTCAGGGGCCAAACTAATTATCAATTTTTCACCGTCTGCTGCGTTATCGGCCTCACCGATGATCTCAATTTCTGGATGCTGTTCAAGCATGTTCTTCAACTCCAATCGCGCTAAGCGAGAGTCTTCTATAATTAATGCAGTGATCTTTTCCATTCTTAAACAGGTATGGTTATCCGCGCTACTACGCGCGATTCTTCTTGTCTTAAAAGCATTGTGGCAGCCTCGCCATATATAAGTTGTAATCGTCTTCTTATGTTCGGCAATCCTATGCCGCTGTTCTCTACTTTGCGCTCTGTGGTGTGCACCCACTCGCCTGAATTACTCACCTCCATGACCAAATTGTCGCCTTCTCTATGGGCAGCAACCCAAACATTACCGCCTTCCAACCTGCTGCTGATACCGTGTTTTACACTATTTTCTACAAGTATCTGGATAATCATCGGTGGTATCCGAAAGCCCTCGGTCTCAGGGTCAATGGTGATCTCATAGTTCAAGCGGTGCTCGTATTGTATCTTGCACAGTTCAAGAAAATCTACAACCACTGAAATCTCTTCTTTCAAGGTCACTTCTTTGTCTTCTGAATGCATCATGCTGTAGCGCAATAGCTCCGAAAGCTTGGTGACCATCTCTCTGGCTCGTGGTACATCCTCCAACATCAAGGCGCGTATGTTGTTCAAACTGTTGAACATAAAGTGGGGGTTGATCTGTCCTTTCAAGGTATTCAACTGCGCATCCCGAGCTGCTGCTTCTGATTTGTACCGGGCTATCCGAGCAGTCTGCCCAATCTCGAAAAAGTGATATGCGAAATACAACAAACTCCATAAAATGACGATGAAGTAGTTGTTCAACAAGGCTATCAAAAAGGTAATGGTGGTCATGTCGGCTTTGTGCTCTGGTGTATACGACCCCAAACTGAAATGAACACCAACAGTGGCTGCGGTCCATATCAATGCGCTAGTCAAACAGCCCATAAGAAGGGGTAACCATAAGCGGCGCAAATTCCGATTGGCCCACTCGCGCAAACGAACGAAATGACGAAATAAACTGGTCACGATGAAACCGAGCAGCACATTGCTGGTTGATGACACAACGGTCGTCCAATGCACCGTTTCGTTCGTCAACAACACGCCTACTACCAACACCATGAAGATGGTCCAGCCTGTAATCTGTGCAGTCCAAAACGGACTTTTCTTATCTGCTATGTCTGAACTCATGTCCTTTTATTAGCGACCGAAGATAACACAGTGTGCCACTTTTCGCAGTGTTATTGCTTTCATTTCAATGCCAACAGCCAATCTCTGATAATTCGCAATGCTTCTAGCGAAATGGTTTGATCCAACTCGCCATATTCCGACAAACTGCCCGTTGTTGTTTCTTGAAATAGATGATTGTGGTTCATCAGTGTTTTCGATGTAAACTGCTTGTTTCCTCCCCTGCGCATTGCAAAACCTATGCTGCGAAGGTTGACGCCATGTGCTACTTGTAGGTCTTTGTCGCCGTTCATGGCGAGGGTCGGACAACCAACCTTTTCCCAATAAGGTGCTGGGTCAAGATTCATGAAATAGCGCATCCAAGGCCCTTTCAATGATGCAATGAGTTGTTTCTTTTCTTCTAAAATCAACTCTTCACTAAAACTTCCATCTTTCCGAAGCGCGTTGTATTCATCATCAATCAAAGCATCCAAGTCGGCCCCTTCAGGTGCCGATATAATAAGGTTCGTTATGCGGGTAATACGATCTGAATAAGCCACAGCATCGTCGTATGTGTAACCTTGCGACATCATGATGTCGCGCTGCTGGGTTGTAAGCAATTGTGAACCAATAACTCCCGGGCCGGCAAGAGAAATCACAAAATCAATGCCGCCCTGCGATGCAACCATTGCCGCTACAACTCCTCCTTCACTGTGCCCAATCAGTCCAACTTTAGCCGTGCCAAATGCTGATTGACTTCTCACGAAACGCACAATCGCAGAAACATCACTTGCAAAATCTGCGCTGGTAGCGCTCCAAAAATCTCCTGTTGACTCTCCCACGCCGCGATCGTCGCACCGCAACGTCGCTATACCAGCGCGCGCTAAATCATCGGCAATAACCAAAAAGGGTTTGTGCCCTAAAATTTCTTCATCACGGTTCTGCGGACCCGACCCGGTAATGAATACAGCCATGGTTTTTACTTCTCCTTCGGGCAAGAACATGGTGCCAGCTAATATGTGGTCTTCATGCGAAATCTGTACTTCTTTTATGCGGTAAATAAAGGGTCCGATGGGGTCTTGAGTGCGGCGAACAACCTCCTCTGTAAGCTCATTTCTTCCGAATGAAATGTCGAGACTTTGGCCTTCTTGGGTGAAAGTTCCAGTCAAGGTCTCTTCCGCTAGTTTCAGATTTATTTCGATATTCAAATCCGAAATGCGCAATAACAAAAGGTCTCCGGTTTTTTCACAACTGCTGAAGGCCATTCCCGTTTCTGAATTGTTCATGCGTAGCTGTCCTGCTATGTCTTCTCCTCCTTTGAGGTCCAATGTCAGAATGATAGAGGTCCCGGGAGCGCGAAGGTATCCATGCCATAATCCGTCAACTGTCTGCGCGAAGGCACTTTGACTGCACACTAGCAATGTGATAAAGGCAAAAAGAAACAAGGCGTAATTCTTCATCAGGTCAAACTTGAAGGAGTTAAATTAATGCTCCTCAAGCACTCTTTCGTAATCCATTGTGGTGAAAGGGTTTATGCACACGGCGAACGGATGATACATGAATTAAAGGGATTGTGGCTTTTCAACCTTTGAAACACTACATTGCAGTGAATGTGAAGTAACCATCGTTTTTTGTTTATTTTCGAAACCTCAACCTCAACGCGTGATTTTTAATCTTTTCGCCTCTAACACCAATGATGTTCCACTTACCGAAGAGGAATACCGCTCTGCGTTTAAAGATTACTATAAATCAATTCGGTATTTTATCTACTATAAAACCAGTGATGAAGAGTTCGCTGAAGACATCGCGCAAGATACGTTCGTAAAGCTTTGGGAGAATCGCTCAAAGATTGATCGAAAGACAATTAAGTCGTACCTATACACGATTGCAAACAATTTGATGATCAATCAGTTGAAGCGCCGACAACTGCAATTCAAATTTCAAAACCAAAAGCAGCCGACTCAAGATGTAAAGGATGCGGTGTACATGATTGAAATGCAGGAGTTCGACGCTCGCCTCCAAAAAGTTCTTGCTGCCATTCCCGACGGTGCACGTGAGGTGTTTTTGATGAATCGTATCGAAGACATGAAGTACCGTGAAATCGCTGATCGATTAGGTATTTCTGTAAAAGCGGTGGAAAAAAGAATGAGCAAGGCACTTCAGATTATACGAGAACAGCTCAATGTCGACATTTGATGAGGTCGCTGCTGCTCTCGATCGTTGCTTGCGTGGGGGTTTTGCTGGCCGCTCACGGACTCTCACTCGATTCGAAGGTTTCGTTCCACGAATCCGATATTCCAGTTTACAAGGCACTGCGACAAATTGAAGGGGGATACAATGTCTCTTTTGCATACGATAGTAAGGCGCTGCGTGGCTTTAAGGTGTCGGCAGATGTCGATTCTATACCTCTAAACGACTTGCTCTTTTCTTGGCTCAACCCGATTGGCTTCGAAGCCAGGGCGTTTGGCGAAAGTGTGGTGATTGCACCTAAAAAATCTGAGGTAGAGGCCCAGTCGCCGTCGCGCTTTGATATCACAGTGCACGGACGTATACTCGATGCCATTTCGCTCGAACCGCTGCCTTTCGCCTCGGTGGCAATTGTGAACCAGAATGTGGGGGCGTATTCTAACAATGAGGGCTACTTTACAATCCTAAATGTAAAAGCTGATACGTGTCTGCTCGAGGTGTCATACATAGGTTTTAGTGGTGAGAGAATAAGGCTTACACCTGATAAAGACCTCGAAAATGTGGAGGTGCTGCTGCATCGAAACAATGCGGTACTTCCTGTTGCAACGGTAGAAGTGGTCAAAGATAAGTCGCGTTTGCCAGGCCTCGATCCAACATCCACCATCATCGATGTCGAATTAGCCAACACAATCCCAAACTTGGGTGAGCCCGACCCTATTCGCCTTTTTCAACTGATGCCGGGGGTAGGGGGGGCACTCGAAAACTCGGGTGCTTTTCATGTTCGCGGCGGCGCCGCGGATGAGAACCTGATCTTGTTCGATGGATTCACGATCTATTATTTGGACCATTTTTTTGGAATCTTTTCGGCGATCAACGCAAATAGCGTGAAACATATGCAGCTCAACAAGGGGGTGCTGGATGCCCGCTTGGGTGGAAGGGCATCATCGGTGCTTGAGATCACTGGCAAACAAGGAAACTTACTCCGTCCTTCGGTGAAACTCGACTTTTCTCCAATCAGCATGTCGGCGCACGTAGAAACTCCTATTCTGGCCAAACGGGCGTCGATGATGCTGTCGTTCCGCCGCTCGTTTACCGATGTCCTGGTGTCGCCAACGTTCAACACGCTTTTCACGAATGTCTTCAATAACAGCATTTCGTCGCTGCAAAATCCGTCGAACAATGCCTTCGAGGCAGCTCCGAATTTCCGTTTTTTCGATTTCTCTGCAAAGGTGGGGTGGGAGTCTCTTCAAGGCGATAAACTCAGCCTGGCTTTCTATTCGGGTAACGACCGCCTCGAATTGAACACGTCAGAAAATTCGGCCGATGATAGGTATGTCCTCGGGTACAACGATCGCAGCACTTGGGGGTCAACAGGTGTTGGATTTACGTGGAACAAGCAGTGGTCGCCAACTTTAAGATCGACTTTTTCTGCAGGTGTTTCTGGCTTCAACAGCGAACTATTCGGCTACGATGCGTCACAAAATCTGCTGATCGGCGCGGTCGATACGCTGTTCTTTGACCGGGACTCTGAAATCCGTGACGCCTCCGGTCGATTTGAATTGGAGAAGATTCTCAAAAACCACCGCTTTACCGCAGGGGTGAATTCTACGCAATACAATGTCGCAAATGCCCAACTCGATAGCGATGGTGCATCCTTGCGAAATGAGAAAAGTGCCAACCTTCTGGCGGTTTTCGTTCAAGATGAATGGTCGTTGTCGCAGCTGTCAATAAACGCTGGTGCGCGGATTTCTCGTTTTTCGAATGTAAATGGTGTATTTGCTGAGCCTCGCATTCGGGCTACGTTTCCTGTTTCTAACAAGGTGCGCTTTACGGGAGGTTACGGGAGAAATTTTCAGTTCATCCGCAATGTCAGACAACAAGATTTGCTCTTAAACACCACCGATGAATGGCGCTTGGTAGATGGTGATTCTCTGCCCGTACTCCGGGTTGATCAGTTTAGTCTGGGTGGAAGCTTTTCTATCGGGGTATTCAAGTTTACTGCAGAAGGATTCTTGAAGTTTTTCAATGGCGTTGTCGACGATGCGCTGCGCTATCCTTCGTTGGCTGCAAACGCCGTTGAGAACAATATTCTGACAGGAACAGCTACTTCTAAAGGTGTTGAGTTCATGCTCTCAAAGTCATCTGGTAAACACACTGGTTGGGTGGCATATACCATAAGTAAAGCTGAGAATTCGTTCAGCCAATTGTCAGATGCTCCCATCTTGGCGCGATATGACCGCCGAAATGAATTGAAATTGGTGTACACCTACCATTCTCATAAATGGGATGTGGGTGCGGTGTTCATTTACGCCGATGGCTTGCCTTACACCCCCGTCTACGGCACGTATTCTATTCCGTTGGTCAATGGTGAGGTGCGCACTTTCCCTGCTTTTGGTGAGATAAATGAGGCCAGACTGCCAGCTTACCACCGCCTGGATCTATCCGCGAAGCGAAAATGGCAAACGGGAAAATATGATATCAGCCTCGGAGCAGGAATTTTCAATGTCTACAACCGTGTGAACGTCAAAAATCGCTACTATTATGTATCGGGAACGCAAAGCGATAATGTTGTTATCGGAACGCGCGACTTGGTTTTCCTCGGTGTGCTGCCTTCTTTAAATCTCTCCCTCGAATGGTAAGATTTCTCACATATTGCTTGGTCTTGTTGCTCATAAGCTGCAAAGGTGTGAATGTCGACGATTTGGCCGAAACGGAGCTTGCTGTATATGCCCTCATTATCGCCAATGAACCGGTAAAAGATGTCCGCGTTAATTACCTGACGACGTTAAATGGAAGTAAAACAGGAGAGCCCATTCGTGATGCCAGGGTATTTATTTCTGCTCAAGGTGCGGAGGTCGAACTTTCTCCCGATCCTGCAACACCAGGTGCGTATTATGACGAGGCGGCTGCGCTTGCGGTGTTGCCCAATACAACTGTTTCCATTCGGGTAGAGTATAAAACGAAACGCGCAACGGCATCAACAATCGTCCCTCTTGAAACTGATATCGTTAGTGTCAGTGCTTCTACCATCCCTGTTGATGACACGAGTTTGGGTCAGCCCGTTTTCTCGGTTTTGTGGACGCAACAGCCGGGCTATACGCATGTTCTCACTCTCGATGAACCCACCAACGGTACCGTTATTCCGTACACTGTCCCGAGTGGATTGTTCTCAGCGCAGTACCGTTTGCCTGTTCCCGGTCAGGGAGCCACGTTGTATGATGTCGATTTTACCTATTATGGCCTGCATACCCTTTCCATCATAACAATCGATGCAGATTACGATGCGTTGTTCTTTTCGGCCTTTGATGCGCTGGATCAACGCGTTAACACTGGGTTCGATAACATTGAAGGAGGATCTGGTTTTTTTGGTGCAGCAACCAAATCGATCGTTGAGATAGAAATAATAGAAATATGAGCGGTTGCAAGTAGGGTGATCGCTTATAGGCTTGTATAATGACCGAAAATTGGTCGAAGACGGATGTCGATGAACGAGAAAGATTTAAATAAAATTGTAAAGAATTGGGATGTCCAATTCAAGTACACAGAAGAAGAGGCTTGGGAAAAACTAAGTCTGCGCAACCGAAATGCAGCAACGAAAGTTGTGAGCATGCGCAGAAGTTATGTTAGCTGGGTTGCTGCTGCCTCCATTGCGATGGTAGCTTTTGCTGCATGGTTTGCGTTTTCTTCAGATGAGGTAAAGGTCGTTGCAGCGCAACGGATGGACTATGTGCTCCCTGATGGGTCAGTTGTCCGTCTGAACGAAGGCAGCGAACTAGTCTACGACGCTAGCGAATGGAAAGCCGAACGCGCATTGTCGCTCGCCGGTGAAGCCATGTTTGAAGTGAAAAAGGGTAGCACCTTCACCGTGCACACCTCTCAAGGTGATGTTTCAGTGTTGGGTACTTCGTTTAACATCTACGCTGAAAACAATCAATTCCATGTCGATTGTTACACAGGTAAAGTACGTGTTGCTTCCAACAACAAAGAACTGTTTTTGACTCGCGGCCTAGCCACGAAATTACGCGACGGAAACCTGGCAGAACCTTTTGAGTTCAATGCCGATGCCCCAGCTTGGCTAAGCGGAGAGCTTGTCTTCGTGAATGCCGATCTTACGCGCGTGATTACAGAACTTGAGAAAAAACACCAAGTTCGCGTTACTTTGAACCTCAAAGATGCTTCTCGTGAAATTAGCGGTGACTTCACCAATTTCACAGTTTCAGACGCCATGTCGCTGATTGCCAGTGCAATGGATTTGAAATCGGAGGGAGACCAATCTACCGGGTTTACACTTTCAGACAATTAATTGCAAAAAAGTGTGAATAGTGGTGGGGTTTTTGCAGATACGTCGGTATCTATTATGATTTTTGTACCACAAAGTTGGTGATTCGTTCTGAATCATCTTCAATAGTATAGTTAGTTTTAGTTAAGGTTTAAGACAGCCCCGAAAACGTTCGGGGCTGTTTTTTTTATCCCGCTATCTTACCTTTGACAAATGAAGCAGATACATTGCACAGCGAGCGATTTCGACTATGATTTGCCAGCTGACAGAATTCCCGATCGCCCAGCAGCGTCGCGCGAAGGCGCTAAACTTCTGATCTATAAGTCAGGCACAATCTCCGACCTGAACTTTAGCGATGTCGTATCAGCAGTGCCGCAAAACGCACAATTGGTGGTGAACGATACGCGTGTGATCCACGCACGTCTGTACCTCGAAAAAGAAACAGGAGGGAAGGTGCAGGTTTTCTTGCTTCAACCGTTCAACGCAACGGTAGAAGAGGCCATGAGCCATCGGTCAGAGTCTATGTGGTGGTGTTTGGTTGGTGGAGCGAAGAAGTGGAAAGATGGACTTATAAAACTAACTCATGAGGGTGTTACGATATCTGCTGAGCGAGTCAACAGAGACGATGAGAAGTTCTTGATTCGTTTGACTTGGTCGTCAGATGTATCTTTCGCTGAGCTAATCGATGTAGTGGGAAACATCCCGCTGCCGCCTTACATGCTACGAGAAGCCGATCATGATGATGTCTTGCGGTATCAAACTACCTATGCGAAACAACCGGGAAGTGTGGCTGCCCCTACAGCGGGACTACATTTTACTCCTGAAATCATAAGCGCTATGCAGGCAGAGGTAGTGCCTGTAACCTTGCACGTGAGCGCGGGGACGTTTAAGCCGGTTACCCAAGACAATATAGTCGATCATACCATGCACGAGGAAGAGTGCATTGTGCCGCTGTCGGCAATCAAGGGTCTATCTATTAAAACCCCACGTTTTGCTGTCGGTACAACTTCTTTGCGCACGCTTGAAAGCTTGAGGTGGATTGCAGTGAAGTGGTTTCATACAAACATCCCGCAGCATGAAGTGTCGCAAACCGATGCGTACGATTTTGTAGATCCGTTCGTGTGTTTTGAGGATGCAATGGCGTTTCTCGCTGAACAGGTCGAGGCCCAACAATGGGATGGATGTCGGTTTAATACGGCTATCATGATCTCTCCTGGCTACGAAGTAAAATCCATAACAGGTCTGTTCACCAATTTCCACATGCCGAAAAGTACATTGTTGTTTCTGGTCTCTGCACTAATAGGCGACGACTGGAAAAAGGTCTATTCACATGCGCTAGATTCCGAATACAGATTTCTTTCTTACGGCGATTCATCGCTTTTGATACCATAAAAAAAGGGAGCAATTAGCTCCCTTTTTCAATATTCAAATGTGTCAGACTTATTGTCCTTCACGATTGTCTTCTAACTCAGCACCTTCTTTAACGGCAGTGAACAAGCGAGCAGCAACACCACCACGAGCGCGGCTAGTTACTTGGTCTTGCTCTTCAAAGAAGTTGTCTTTCGCAGGGGCTTCTTGAATTGCCCCCTCTGGTGCAATTACCCAAACTCCAGCTTCACCTTGAATAGGAGTAGACATGTTACCTGCTGGGATAGCAAACGCCAATCCAGCTACTTTAGGCTCTTGTCCAGTTCCTGAACCAGTAATGGTAGCATTCTTTAGTGTAACGTTAGCAGCAGTTTTAACTGTTTCACCAACGGCGGCTGCTACAGCAGCTAGGTCAGCGCCTTCCGACATCATTTTCATGTATGTCTTCGCTTTTGCTTCTTTCATAGCCGCATCTCTCATCTGTGTTTCCACATTTTCAAAAGGAGGAACACCTGGCTGAAGGATTTTGGTAAGCGCTGCAACAACATATCCACCGTCAACAGACATAGGGTTGCTGATTTCACCTTTTTCAGCTTTAAACGACCAGTTCACCACCTCAAATGGGTTGCGCAATCCGCCTGCAAGCACAGTAGCTCCCGGACGAATGCCTTTGGCTTCAATAATAGCATATCCCATTGTG
>JANRAA010000155.1 GCA_030728235.1 Flavobacteriales bacterium | reverse complement strand
TGAGAGCTTGCAAATGCGTCGCGCGAATTGATCCCAACGGAGCAACTGAATGAGATCAGTGAATTATCAGGTTGAATAATTTAGGAACAGCGCCTTAGCTTGCCATAATCCAGCCTTTGTTGTGCTCATTTGGCTGCAAAAGATCCCACTGATTGCCGTACAAATCTTCAAAAACTGCTACTTGTCCGTAAGGATGATCGGCAGGTGGTCTCACAAAGTGGATGTCGTTAGCGACCATGTTGTTGTAATCTCTCCAGAAATCATCGGTGAATAAGAACAAGAATACCCTGCCTCCGGTTTGGTTCCCTATGCTTCTAGCTTGTTCTTCATTTGCGGCCTTAGCAAGAAGTAAACAACATTCTTTTGCTCCTGGAGGAGATACAACGACCCAACGTTTGTCGTCATCGATTTTTGTGTCTTCGCGCAAAACGAAACACAACTTTTCGGTGTAGAATTTAATTGCGTCGTCATAATCTTTTACTACAAGCGCGATATGAGCTATTCTTTGATACATCGTTTTATGTTTAGGTGTGCATAGATAAGGCTAAATTCATTGACATCTCATGGGTAAATGAACGACAAATCTTATTTCGCAGATTGGGTTTGAGAATTGTGATAAATTTTCAGAGAAAAAAATAAACCTTTGAGTACAATGATCCAGTCATGAATCGCAGAAATATACTCAAAGCATTGGCACTACTGCCATTATCGGCTGCAGCTATGAAATTAAAGGAACTGAGGTTACTTACCGACTTGATGCCAGCGACGCAGGTGATGCCTGTGCTATTTGTTGGACATGGTAGTCCGATGAATGCCATAGAAGACAACGACTTTAACCGACAGTGGCGAAAAATTGGGGCTTCTATCCCAAAGCCAGCAGCTGTGTTGTGTGTTTCTGCGCACTGGGAAACCAAAGGTACCTTTGTTACGGCGATGGAGCAACCGCGAACCATTCATGATTTTGGTGGATTTCCAAAAGCGCTATTCGATGTCGATTACAAGGCGCCAGGTAGCATTTGGTTGGCCAATGAAACACAGCAGCTTGTTAAATCGGCATCGTTGGGGATGGATGAGAGTTGGAGCCTTGATCACGGTGCATGGAGTGTGATGAAACACCTTTATCCAGAGGCAGATGTACCCGTCATTCAAATGAGCCTAGACGTTAAAGGCGATACCAGATATCACTACAACTTAGCCCGCGAATTGGCGGCATTGCGTCGCAAAGGGGTGTTGATAGTTGGAAGCGGGAACATGGTTCACAATTTTTCGTACATGCAAATGCCTTCAGGTGGCTTCAATGTCCCGTTTGGTCATGATTGGGCTCTAGAAGCGAATGAGACCTTTAAAAAACTGATTCATGAAAATGATGCCGAAGCACTGATCAATTTTAAACAGTATAGCACCGCTCTTAAACTGTCGGCACCAACTCCAGATCACTATCTCCCGATGATTTACGCATTGGCATTGCGAGAGAAAACAGATAATTTAAGTTTCTTCAACGATGCAGTGGTAGGAGGTTCGTTTTCTATGACATCTTTTGTGCTATCTTCATAGTTATGAACGAGATACCAAACTGGCTGAGAAGTCAAGACCCGAAGTTGCAAGAAGAAATAATTACTGCATCTCAAGTGGTAGAAATTACTGCTGATACTGAGATTTTGCGCGAAGGGCAATATGTGAAGGTTATCCCAATTGTGATTTCAGGTTTGATAAAAGTATTCAGCCGATACGATGAAAAGGAGTTGCTTCTTTATTACGTTAAGGCGGATGACAGCTGTATCATGTCTTTTTCCGCTGGAATCTCCAACAAACCGTCACGCGTATTTGCGCTAACCGAAGAAGACTCGCTGGTGATGTTGTTGCCTGTTAATAGATTGCAAGATTGGATGAATCGCTACCCAGGATTGAATGCGCTATTCTACTCACAATACAACATGCGGTATGTTGAGATTCTGGATACCTTGAACCACCTGCTGTTCGATAAACTCGATAAAAGAGTTATGCATTATTTGCACGAAAAAGCAGAGTTAACGGGTAAAAATCCACTTCACATTTCACACCGTCAAATCGCCAGTGAGCTGGGCACAGCTAGGGAGGTGGTGAGCCGTATTGTGAAGAAACTTGAACTTGAAGGCAAGCTGCATCAAGGCAGTTCCAGTATCGAATTATTGGAGTTGTGACCTTGGTTACAGCATTAAAGATATTGACATTCTAAATTCGCACAGTTATCCATTTCTGATTTCTTCCACATCCCTGCCGTTGGCAGGATAAAAGGAATGTTGGCGGTGGATGTTGAAAAATTTAAAACGAAAGTCATGAAAAAGAACATGGGAGGCGCTGACCGCGCAATACGTATTTTGGTAGCTATCATTGTGTCTATTTTGTTTTTTACGGGCACGGTGTCGGGTGTTTTAGGGTATGTGCTGCTAGCAGTTGGTGGTATTTTCTTACTCACTAGCGTTGTGAGTTTTTGTCCGCTTTACACGCTTTTTGGCATGAACACTTGTTCAACAAAGCAAAAAAGCTAACGATAACCAGTGGTGTATGTTTGCTGGGCCTGATGGTCGGCAAGCGCATATCAAGAGAGCATCGACAACCGTCGGTGCTTTTTCGTTTCACAGATTTTGTGCTGCGAAATGCTTATTTTCGTTGCGTTGAAAGGCGCCATCTCCATATTGCTCATTGCTTTGTTCATGTTCAATGCATGTGGTGTTTTCCTCGTGTTTAAGATTGAACAGACGCGTATTCGCAAGGAAATGAAGCTCACCATCAAGCAGGGGGTACCGCAGGAAGAGCTTGAAACCATTGTTGTTGATGCAACTAACCGAGTTCAGCTTGTGTGGACGCACGAGCGCGAGTTTATGTTTCAGGGTACGATGTACGATATTGTTTGGAAAGAACAATTGTCCGACGGAAACATGCGCTACCACTGCGTTAATGATACTCAAGAAACAATACTTTTTGCCGATTTAGATGATTTGGTGAAGCGTAAAATGGGCAACAAAGAAAGCCGCAGCCAGAGATTAAAAAACGTCTTGGACCGCATGGTTACCGTGCCAAGTTTCACTTATTTCGCGGGTACACCGCGGATGTTGGAGGATTCGGTTTTTGGATACAGTGATGCAACATATCACTCTCCGACATTAGAAAAAGACGCACCGCCTCCGCAGCTTGGTTGATACTTCAAGGAATCATTCTATCGAAATTGCAAGCGCACGTCGTTGCGCATGCAGAAGTATTCAATCAAATTCAAAACCATGAAAAAACATTTATTCATGTCCGTTTTGGGCATGCTTATCAGTGTGCTTTCGTTTGCGCAAACAATAACCGTTACCGACGAAGCCACACTGCAACCAATAAACGGTGTTTACATTTACGCCAAGACCTCAACGGTATTGACCAATTCGAAAGGGCAAGCTGATTTAACATCGTTCAGCAAGACCGATAGTCTTTGGTTTAGTCATGTTGGATATAAGCTGAAATCATACAGCTACAAACAACTTGAAGCCCTTCAGTTTAAAGTGGCGATGTCGGAAGTGGCCTTTGCTATAGACGAAGTCATTGTGTCTGCAAGTCGCTTCGAGGAAAGTTCAAAAGATGTCGCACAGCCCGTGAAGGTGCTCAAAGCTGCGGAGTTGCAGTTTATGAACCAACAAACGATGGCAGATGTGATGCAGAGTTCCGGACAAGTGCTGGTTCAGAAAAGTCAACTTGGTGGTGGAAGTCCGATCATACGTGGATTTGAAACCAACAAAGTGCTCATGGTTGTAGACGGTGTGCGGATGAACAATGCGATTTATCGGGGCGGACACTTGCAAAACATCATCACCCTTGATAACACCATTATGGATAAAGTGGAGATCGTTTTCGGACCAGGGTCTGTGGTTTATGGCAGCGATGCGCTTGGAGGTGTGATGCACTTTTACACCCGCAATCCACTGTTAAACGACGGCGATGGCATCCGCACAGAGGTACAAGCTTTCACCCGGTATTCGACAGCTTATAATGAGAAGACCGGACATGTGAATTTTAATATTGCTGGAAAGCGATTCGGCTCATTGACCAGTTTTACTTATTCAGACTTTGGAGATTTGCGCCAAGGGAACGTCAGAAATCCATTTTATGGAGATTGGGGAAAGCGCACTTTCTACGCAGCGCGCGTGGATGGTAAAGACTCCATGATGGTAAACGAGAATCATAACATTCAGAAAGTATCAGGGTATAAACAGTACGACATCTTACAGAAATTCATGTTTCAGCAGAACGAGCGCGTCTCGCACATCTTGAACTTGCAATTTTCGACCTCGTCGGATGTCCCCCGTTACGACCGACTCACCCAAGTTTCAGGCGGATTGCCTCGATTTGCAGAATGGTACTATGGTCCGCAGGAGCGTTTGTTCGCATCGTATACCTTGAATCTGAGCGGACAAACCAAACTATATGACAACGCACGTGTGATTGCAGGTTTTCAGCAAATTGAAGAGAGTAGGAACGACCGACGGTTTAACAACGACAAGCGCAACAGCAGAGTTGAGAACCTCAATATTTTCACCTTCAATGCCGATTTTGCCAAAAAGATGAACAAGCATGAATTGCGATATGGTGTGGATGCATGGTACAACGACGTGCAATCTACCGCCAGCAGCGAGAACATTGTAACTGGGGAGATATCGGCAATCGACACCCGCTACCCAGACGGAGGGTCGAGCATGCAGAGCGTTTCAGCTTATTTAACGCATTCGTGGGAGATATCTGAGAAGTTGATATTGAACGACGGGTTGCGAGCCAGTAATATATCTTTGAATGCCCAGTTCAACGACACCACCTTTTTCCCATTTCCATTCAGTAGTGTAGATCAGAACAACACAGCATTGAATGGAAA
>JANRAA010000154.1:6675-25949 GCA_030728235.1 Flavobacteriales bacterium | reverse complement strand
GTCCACACCGTTGCCGACAACCCATACTTCACACTGTTGGCCATCTCCAAAACTTCTTCATCGGTATCAAACGGGGTGATGGTAACCACAGGACCAAAAATTTCTTCTTGGTTGGTGCGACATGCGTAATGTAAGCCCTCTATCACGGTCGGTAAAACGTAGTAACCGCCTTTCAATTCATCATCGGCGGGGTCGAACTTTGTGCCACCACAAAGCACTGTTCCACCTTCACTCTTCGCTAGTTCGATGTACTCAAGCACTTTATCCATGTGGGGTTTACTCACCAAAGCACCAAACTTGGTGTCTGGATTTTGTGGATGTCCGGGTACCATGCGTCTCACTTTCTCTACAAAAGCCGTTTTGAATCGATCGTAAATACCACGTTGCACAAATATCCGTGATCCACAAAGGCAGATTTGTCCTTGATTTGCGAACGACGACCGCACCGTGGTGGAAAGCATGCCATCAAAATCGCAGTCGTCGAATATGATATTCGGGTTTTTACCTCCCAACTCCAGCGATAACTTCTTGAACATCGGCGCTGCTTTCGAGGCTATGTAAGCACCCGTAGCCGTTCCTCCGGTAAATGAAATGGCCTTTATTTCGGGGTGAGAAATGATTGCGTCACCAGCCTTGGTTCCTAAACCATGGACAATGTTAAACACCCCTTTTGGCAATCCCGCCTTGTTGCACAGTTCTGAAAGCATAAATGCCGTCATGGGAGTTACCTCCGATGGTTTAGCAACTACGCAGTTGCCGGATGCCAAAGCGGGTGCAATTTTCCATGTAAAAAGATATAGCGGGAGATTCCATGGAGAGATGCAACCCACCACGCCAATTGGTTTGCGATTCGTGTAGTTTACCGCCGAGTTTTCCATGATATGAGCCTCAGAAGAAAAGTGCATGATGGCCGTGGCATAAAATCGAATGTTCGATTCAGCTCGCGGAATATCAACTGACTTCGCCAAACTTACCGGCTTTCCATTGTCGATGCTTTCTGCCAACGCCAGCGCCTCCAAATTCTCGCCAATTAAATCAGCCAGGCGACTCATTATGCGCGAGCGCTCAGTATACGGCGTTGTTGACCAACCAGGAAACGCTTTTGCAGCTGCTTGATAGGCATTTTCAACATCTTCAGCACCAGAATCGGGGATCTGACTGTATACTTTTCCTGTTGCAGGAGCAATATTGTCTATCCAAGAACCCGAAACAGGTTCGCAAAAATTACCGTCGATGTAGTTTAAAATGCGCTTCATAATTGCTGTTTCGACAAAAATACAGAATTCATCACAAGGGAAATTTAAATCATTGGTTGGAGCGAAACTGAAATATTATTAAATTTGCAGCCCTATTGAATAAATAGGAAGTGCGATTGCCCCATTGTGTAACGGTAGCACGTCAGATTTTGGTTCTGTTTGTCAAGGTTCGAATCCTTGTGGGGCAACGAAGAGAGAGTGAGTTGGATAGATTTATCCAACTCATTTTTTTTTATTTCTGCTTCAAAATCGGCAAGTAGTAACTCACGGGTTTTCCCGTCGCCGGATCGGTCATAATGAACGTTTTTAGGTCGGCGATCTCATATTTATCCAAATTTAGAGGCGTTTTGAAGGGTTCATTCTTCTGATCGAAGAAAGAATCGTAAGTCTGCAACAACCGACCTTGTGTGAGCGATAAATAATCATCTCCATTCTTTAACGTCGGCGACCAGCCGCTATAACTTTCTAAGGTCGTCGCAAATCTGCTTCCAATGTAATAAGGTGGTTTGCCAACCCAAATGGCCGGATCTCCCAAATCAATACCCGCCAATCCGCGGTTTTCCTCAAATATCCATTCGCCACCGCCATTGGCCTTAAACTTCGATGCGCCTGGAAAATAAGCCCAATTTGAAATCTTTACAACCGACTTTCCTGCCTCTACCTGCACTACACGTCCGGTTTGGCTATAAATCCCATCCAAATGAACAATGCCACCGTTCTGCTCGGCGCGAATCAAAGCTTGGGTAAAAGCAGTGTCGGTTGGGTGTTCGATGTGTATGTTGTGCATGTACATGTACGTGCAGGTTGTAGAATTGCGGTCTTGGTAGTCGACACAAAACTTCGATGGCAAACCCTCAAAAACAGTATTCAAAATACTCATGCTGTTGGAGGCGTAGTTGCGGACACCAGCGTGGGCACGGTTGGCTGAGAAAAAACGACAGCCGTCGATGGTTACGACATTCGACTGACTGTTGGAGCCTGTGGCATTGCTAAAGTACTTCCCGTCGTTGGTAACGCTATCTCCCTGTCCGGATCGCACCAACAACCCCTCTCTTCGAAAGACAGTGTATTGTGTGTTGATGACCCGCGCCATCAGACAAAAAACCAGATCGGTGCCGCACATGCCGCCTACGAATTCGCAGTTCGATATCTCGCTGTTCAACGTGGCCGCAATTCTTAGCTGCGTGTCGCCACCCTCAAACGAACAGTTGCGAATGATGAATTGATCGATGGACTCCAGCGCTTTCGATACAGGTTCTCCTTCGATACCCGCAGGAGTCAACAAATCGAACGCATTTCCAACGGCTTTGATACTGGCCATGTTTCCCTCAATCAACATCCGCCGACGGTTGTACTTGGGATAAAACACGGTCTTGTCGAACAAATACTCTCCCGAAGTTAGCACAACGTACACGTTCCGCTCAAGCGGCGGAATCGCGTTGAACATGGCTTGAAATGCGGCAGCGTCTGACTTTCCGTCATCTACCACTGCTCCAAAATCTTCAGGCTTCAACGTTATAGCATCCGCCGCGTAAGGCGAAAATAAAATCGCAAAAACGACAACAATCCAGGTTTTCATGGTTCTAATTTTCGATGAAGATAGGCCTTGTTTCGAGGAGGCACAAAATAGAATTGAATGGCCTTTGCACATTTCGACTACACGAAGTTTCTGACACATCCTACACGTTTGTAAGACAATCCCTTACGCTGTTATATCTAGGTTCGTCACAAATTTGCTCTTGCAGAATGAAAACTGTTATGACGTACTACACCCTTGTCTACAAATTCGTGCTTACCGCATTTGCCGCAGCTTTCAGCGTGTTTCTGACCGCTCAAACGCTCGACGCAACATTCAGTGTTCCGGCCGACAATCTCATCAATGAGAATTTTTGCACGCAGGTAACGCTGGCTAACATTGGTAACACCGGCTATCAACCTTATCTCCGTCTGTTCTTACCTCCCCAGGTTTCAGCAGCTACGGTCGAGGTCGATTTGCTTTCGCAACCTGTATCCGATATCGTTTTGGTCGGCGTTTTTTCTGGCGGCACGCTCGACGATCCAAACCTGCCTGATACCGACCCAAACAATCTGGTTTCGGGTACAACAGGGTACTCGTATCTGAACATCAACCTGCCTATCGGTTCACTCATCGATGGTGGCGTTGAACTGGTGATCACCATTTGCTCTGACCTTTCTGGCACTGGCGTGGTGGCCGATCAAGCAGTTGTAATTAACACACAAGCCATTTACCGCTACGGTGATACTCCCATCGGCACGAACGGCTCCATTGCAGGTGATGTCCTTTCTGGCAGCATACTTCCAAAACTGTATTACTTCTCTTACAGCGCCGACATCACCAAAATAGCAACCGGAGAATGTGAATACCTTACCTATGACCTGATTGTCGACATCGCTGACCTTAAAGTTGTAAACGGCATGGTGATCAATGCCCCAGTGCCGTCGACGCTTAAATATTGGGACATCATTTCCGTTACTCCAGGGTGTATCGTAACACAAGAGCCTGCTTTGGGCAGCTCGGGCACGATAGCAGTGCAGTGCAACAACGTGGTTGGGGCCGATGTTCCTCAAGATATAAAAGTTAGCTTCTTGGCTACAGTTGGCGACGTTTTAAACGACGCCGCTTGCGGAAACATACTGGTTACTTCAAGCGCCAGCGTGACCTCTAACCAACAGCCGACTCCTTTAACAGCACTCACTGGCATTACTGGGTTTCATGCCACCTTCAAACCCATTTCTCCTTCGTCGGATGTGATACCCGGAAATACCGTTTCAATTGGTTTCGACTATGGCGTTTCATTATTTGTTGATGGGTTGAGCGAACTGAGTTTTTCGACGCAACTGCCAAATGGCTTACAATACCTCAATGCAGCATATCTTAACGGCGGAAACATACCCGCTGTTGTGACCAATAACCCTGATGGAACTACCGATCTAACGTTCGATTTACGTGCTGCCAACGGCAGCGATTTCGAGCCTTGTGACGTAGGAACGCTCGTGTTTGAAGCACTGATTCTCGAGAACTACGCGGGCGGCGGAATCGTTGCCGCTGGCGATCAATTGATAACTGATGGTGTTGTGACGTACGACATTGTGAACGGAACAAGTGGTTGCACTGAACCATTTAGCATGGCCTATAGCCTCGATCCACTCGTGGTGCTAAAAGAAATTGTGACCGCCCCTGGAAACGGCACAAACTATGTCCCAGGCGAACTGATAACCTACCGTCTTACGGCTGAAATTCCTACCGGCGACGCCAGCAATGTCGTTTTTGAAGACCTGTTCCCAATACCTGTGCATGATGTAACAAACCTCGATTTGACGTTTGGAAACGACATAGTTTTGGCTCCGAACGACAATGCCGGACTAACACCAGAAAGCATCAGCATTGATGTTGCGAAAAACAAACTGATAGTTGACTGGGGAGACGTGTCGTCAACAAGCAATGGAAACCCGTTGGTTATCGCCATCGACATTACAATCCCGATTTCATCGGCGCCTTTTGCAGATGGGTTGACGCATACCAACTTCGGACGGTTTCTTTACGACAATTCAGCAGCACAAACTGCTACCAGCTTGGCGCTAACCAGCATCGAAATTGGCGCCCCAATGCTCACGTTTGCAAAAGGGGTTCTGACCACCGACCAACCCAACGCCACCTACTCACCAGTTATGATTCCGGTTAATGCGAATGCGAGCCATATCGATGCGTGGGACTGGGTAACGTGGCGATTGACATTGTCGAATATTGGCGATGCGCCAGCATATGACGTTATCGTGAACGACTTTCCACCAACACCGCAACTCAGCAACTGTTCGGTGTTGAGCGTCAAAAATGGGATGAACGTGAACGTGCCATATACTGGGAATCTTTTCGGTGCCGGACTTGTTGTTTCAACCATTCCGAAAAACAACCTAGCAAACCTTTCAGACCAGGTGTACATTGAATACAAGTGCCGTGTTCAGGGCAACATCGAAGCACAAAACCAAATCACCAACGAAGCACAAGCCACGTGGGCTGCCGCTCCGGGAAGCGCCCTGCAGTTTGACCCACTTTTTGAGACTTCCATTGTTTACTTTGAACGACCTGAAATTGAGGTCAACGTGCTCGATATTCAACCGGGGTATGGCAACGGAAACGGCGTGCATGTAGGTGAAGTGGTGACGTTTGAAGCACTCATTGAGATTCCAGAAGGGAAAACGTTGGATGGCACTTTTAGCTGTGTGCTGCCTGAAGGACTTTCACTCGAAGAGTTTATTTCTTTTGAGCGACCACAAGAAGTTTCATTCTCTGTAGGCTCAACCAACCAAGTGCTCGCCGGTTTGAGCATCACCAACATCGGCTCTGGAACAGAAAACACCAACCGCATGATCACACTTCCTCTGGGAGTGATCACCAATGCCGCGTCAGACAACGACGAAAAAGAATACATCCGCTTGGTATATAGCGCTACAGTGTTGAATACAGCTGTCAATCAAAACGGGTATCAACTCGGACATACAGTAACTCTGCAATACCGCAACCCTGTGTCGACAGCGCTTACTACGCGCACCGACACCCATACCCTTGAAATACTAGAACCTGAACTCGATGTAGATATCGCTTTCTTCAACGATCAGATTCTGCCTGGCGATCAAACATACGTTACACTTACCGTGAGTCACAAACCCACGTCAACAGGCACCGCCTTCGATGTAGATCTCACCAACGACCTACCTATCGGTTTGCAATTCGTGTCGGGATCGATGCTCACCGAATGCGAAGACCTTTTGGCAGGCACTCCAGTAACCACCTTCGGCTCTATTTCAGCCATGTGGGACAGTATACCGCTCGGTGTTTCTTGTCAATTGGTGTACACCATCCAAGCTCAAGAGTCTTTTCCTCCCTGCACCTTCGCTGAAAACTGCACCTCGCTGAAGTTCTCAAGCTGCTGGAACACACACCTCGACACGTTGTCGTACGGACCATTGAATCCTCTTGGAGTTGAAAGAACGGGCACAACGATCGGACTAAACGACTACAACGCCAACCGATGTAGCGAAGTTGAAGTGGTGTCTCCAACCATTTCTACACCAACGATATATGGCGCGGGAGATGTCTGTGCCGGACAACAACTCAACCTCTTCATCAACCAATACCAAGGTGTTGGTGTGAATTACGTGTGGTCGGGACCCGGCATCCAGCAAGGTTTTAACAATTACAACTGGACATCGCCGCAGGCCAATACCAGCATGTCGGGAACCTACCAAGTCATGGTGCAAATTGGGAACTGCTATTCTGAACTATCGGCCCCGTTCGACTTGAATGTGAAGCCAAACCCTACCGTAGCGGTGTCAAATGTTTCTCTTCCTTGCGCCAGCGGCGCCGATGACCTGCTCATTGAACCAATTGTAAATTCAGGAACCGGCCCCTTCACTTTTTCATGGAATAGCAACAACTATTTCTCGCAAGACAGCATTGCCGTGATTGAAAACGCATTGCCGGAAGACCAAGGCGTGTATACACTGCAGGTAACCGACGTATTTGGCTGCACATCACCCATTGTGCAAACACTTGTGAGCATCACATCTCAGCCCGCAGCACCTGTAATTTCAGGCACCAACGGGTTGTGCATTGGCGATGATGCCCTGATTTCGGCTACTGCATACCAAGGAAATCCAGAATACCATTGGAGCACACCATCCGGACAGTTTGTGACCAATCAGAACTTCGTTGAGTGGACACCAAACCTCGGTGAAAGTGGTGATGTAACTGTTTTTGTAGTGATTGATGGCTGTGCTTCTGAGGCATCTGTACCAATGCAAGTAACAGTATCGCAAAGTCCGGCAGATGCCATTTTCTCAGTCAACACAGCCGACATTTGTGAAGGTGAAACACTCACTTTCTCAACACCGGTGGCAGCAGGATCGTATGCTTGGTCGGGTCCGAATGGGTATTCCGGACAATCATCTACTCCACCGGCAATCGAATCGATAACTGTACTTGGAGAAGGAACCTACACATTGGTGGTGGCCAATGGCGCTTGTCAATCAACTCCATTCACTTTGGATGTTAACGTCTTACCGCTGCCACAAACCCCCGGCCTGCAAAGCAACAGTCCGATCTGCATCGGCGAAGCACTCGACCTTTCAACATCCGCGGTAGCGACCTTTTATACGTGGACGCTGCCCGATGGCACACAAGTTACCAGCGAATCGAACCAATACGCCATTGCCGAAACACAAGCTTCCAATGCCGGAAACTATTTGTTGCAAATTTTCGACGGTGTTTGCTGGAGCACACCGTCGCTGGCAGAAAACGTCCAAATCGACGTCATCCCTGCTGAGCAGGCATACGCTGGGGTAAGCATCGTGGCATGTGCCGACCAACCTTTTGATCTGCAAGCACAAAACACAAATACCCTGAATGGTTTCTGGAGTACCGACGACGAATCATTGCAAATCGTAAGTCCAAACCAGGCATCATCCGCCGTGTTAGGCGCCGAAATAGGAAATACCTACCTGTTTACCTGGTCGCTGTACAACGAAGGCTGCGGCACTTACTCTACCGATGAAGTAGCTGTGTATGCTCCATTTCCGCCTACAGCAGTGAACGATCAACAAGACCTTGTAGAAGGCACACCAGCCGACATCAACGTCACCAGCAACGATGAAACTGGCGGTGTGAGCTATTCAATAACACTGATCGACCTACCAGATCATGGAACAGCTCAGGTTAGCGGTTCAGACATCATCGAGTATTCACCTGAAGATGGTTATGCTGGACCTGATGAAATCACATATGAACTGTGCCTTGCTGGATGTCCAGACATGTGCACTACCGCAACCTTAAAGCTCCAAATCTATCCGTATTTGGATGTCCCAAACATCATCACCCCCAACGGCGATGGCGTGAACGATGCCCTTGAAATAGAAGGCATCGAACGTTTCGCATCCAATCAAATAACCATTTACAACCGCTGGGGTGCAGAGGTGTACCAAACAGAGAACTACCAAAACGATTGGTTCGGCACCTGGAACGGAAAACCACTGCCTGACGGCACTTATTTCTACGTACTCGAAAACACAGAAACTGGCGAAACCCTTCAAAACGGTTACATCACCATACACCAATAAACAGCGACATGAAATTGAAACAGTATATCGCGCTCGTTATATTCTTCATAAGCTCAATTGCCACATACGCCCAGCAATATGCGGGTAACACGCAATTCTTATGGAACCAATTGGCATTCAACCCCGCCGTGGCAGGTTCAAAAGACGGACTCAGTTCGGGGTTGTTTTACCGCAACCAATGGGCGGGTTTTGAAGGTGCGCCGCGCACTGAAAACGCTTTCCTTCATGCTCCCATTGCACATGGCTCTTTCGGTGTGGGATTAAACGTAATGCGCGACCGGCTTGGGTTTACTTCTACATCGGCAGTGCAAGCATCGTTTGCCTATCATTTGGGCATGCAAAATGGGACATTGTCATTCGGACTTTCGGCTGAATACGGAAATACACACATCGACTGGACCATGGCCAACCCATCAACAGCTGGCGATCAGGCCATTCCAGTTGCCAATATCGGCGAAGCCTTTTACAACTTTGGTTTTGGCTCCTATTTCCGAAATGAACGCTTCTTTGTCGGACTTTCCGCTCCGCGCTTGTTAGAAACGCGATCGATGTTCGCCAATACCGACAATGTTCAAGCTGCTTCATACCAAACCAAACGGCACGTTCACCTCGCTGGTGGGGCCTTGTTCCGCATCTCTCAAAACACCTACCTGCATCCCATCGCCATGTTGCGGTATGTTGAAGGTGCTCCCTTGCAAGCAGATCTAGGCGTGCTGTTCTACGTCAACAAATCCATCTGGGTTGGGCCGTCGTACCGCCTGGGCGACTCGTTCAGTGCAATTTTCAGCTACGAAATCACAAAATCACTGAAGGTGGGCTACGCCTACGATTTCACAATTACAAAAATCCAAAACCACCTCGGTTCACACGAACTATACCTTGGTTTCAACCTCATTAAAAAGAGCGATGGGTACTACCACCCGCGCTTCTTCTAACTCTTTCGCAATATGAACAAACTGTTTGCACTCCCGTTTCTGTTCTTTGCCTTCAGCGCAACTGCGCAGATGAAAAAAGCCGACGAAGCTTTCGAACACCATCACTACGATGAAGCCATTGAACTGTACGAACAGGCGATTCGAAAAGACCTCGACAACGATAAAGCCATCACCAATTTGGCACTGTGTTTCTGGAAAACAAACCGCTTTGCCGAGGCTGAATATTGGTTCACGCGAGCTGCCCTCATGAACGAAGACCCAATCGTAAAACTGTGGTATAGCCAAGTGCTTATCGCAAACGAGAAATATGTGGATGCTACAACGTGGCTAGAAAAATACATCGCCGCTGAAACAAATGTGGATAAAACGAACCACGCAAGTCAGCTTTTGGCATGGACAAAAGGCATTGCCTCCGGGGCGCTGTCGAAAAAGAAATACAAGGTCTCACCACTCGATTTCAATTCCGAAGACCTCGATTTCGCTCCGTTTATTGCTGGAAATAAGCTGTATTTCAGCTCCAACAGGAAAGGAGCGATGAAGAAATCTGGTGAGAATGACCCGTGGACAAACGATCGATTTACCGATCTGTTCGTGGTTGAAATAACGGGTGAGTCGTTCTCAGAACCTACTCCAGCACAAGAATTTCCTCTCACTGTGTATCACGATGGTCCTGTTTTCATCAATGCTGCAGGTACCGAAGCGTACATGACCACAACCGATGTTGCATCAGGAAAACGCGGTTTCGATGATCAAAACAATACACGATTGAAACTTGTCCGCCTTACACGTGAAGGCGGTGAATGGAAAAAAACGAAAGCCCTGTCGTTCAACAACAACAACTATAACATCGCCCACGCAGCTCTCTCCCCTGACGAGCAAACGCTTGTGTTCTCGTCAGATATGCCGGGCGGTGAAGGTCAAATGGATCTCTACAGCTGTCGCAGAAACAGCGATGGCAGTTGGGGAAAGCCTGAAAATCTCGGAAAACGCATCAACACTCCAGGGAATGAGGTCTTTCCTTCGTTCAACGGCGATGTGTTCTATTTTTCTTCCGACTACATGCCGGGATTTGGTGGCTTGGATGTGTTTCACTGCGCGCTTGCTGGCGATGAGATTCCTGAAAATGCTGGCCTGCCGCTGAACAGTCCGAAGGATGATTTTGGTGTGTGCTTCAAAGCCGACGGACGAACCGGTTACTTCACGTCGAACCGCAACAACAACCAAAAAGACGATGTGCTGTACTTTACGCAAGAAACGGGTTTCAACATCTCAGGCACGCTGATCGATTGTTTCACGCACCTGCCAATCGTCAATGCCCGCGTTGATTTGCTCGGCGATAACAATTTCGTAGCGACGGCTTTCACCGATTCGCTCGGAAGCTACTCCTACACAACGTTCACTCAAGCAAATTATAAACTGGTCGCAAAACACGATTTGTACGCGGCCGATGAGGGCTGCTCTGGCAGTTTGGAGTTGACGACGATGGGCATGCTCGACGGACAAACATTACAAACAGCATTGGCGTTGAGTCCGCTGGAGGCTGCCCAGCTCGAACAGGCGTTTTTGTGCGGGCGCATTTGGCACGGCGTTTACGGCAACCCGCTTTCAGAAGTGCAAGTGTGCGTAAAAGGTGCTGAGCAAGAGTTTGAGTTTACTACCTCCGGCTTGGGTTCTTTCTTTATTCCGCTCACCAACGGTGAGGATGTGGAAGTGTCGGTGTCTCGCACTGCTTTTGAAGATTTTAAAACAAACCTCCAAGTGGTGAAGAGCGAAGATCAATGTCATGCACTGGAAATCGCTATGCAGCCAGATAAAAAGGTGATGCCTCCGATGCTAACACCTGAAATCCGCGTGCAGCCAGGCATGGTGATCGAGCTGTACCATGTATACTTCGACCGCGATAAGTCGGAGCTGCGCGATGACGCCATGCCGGATCTGTTAACCTTCTTAGATGTGCTGCGCAAAAACCCTGGCGTGTCGGGTGTTATTTCAGCACATACCGATAGCCGGGCTAGCGATAAGTACAACTATGCACTTTCTCAACGCCGGGCAGATGCCGTGCGACAGTACCTCATCGATAACGGCATTGCTGCTGATCGACTCACTGCTCGTGGTTTTGGAGAGGCTAAACTGCTAAACGAATGCATTGATGGATATTCATGCACCGAAGAACAACACCAGCGAAACCGCAGGGTAGAATTCGAAGTGCGTGATACCAACCACAAGGTCAACGCGAAAAGCGAAGAACCAGTGGTACTCACCAACATCGATGAATAAGGGTTAAAGCACGATATTGACGATTCGACCTTGCACCACAATCACTTTTTTAGGCGCCTTGCCTTCTAAGTATTGTGGTGTTTTCTCGTTTTCCATAACTGCTTTCTCAACATCTGCAGCGTTCATGTCGGCAGGCAAATCAACCTTGAAGCGCACCTTCCCGTTGAAAGAAACTGGGTATGTGAAATTCGCTTCAACAAGGTACTGCTCTTCCCACTTCGGCCACGGCTGATCCATCACACTGCCTTCCCCCTGCAAACGCTCCCAAAGTTCTTCGGCAAGGTGCGGGGCATACGGTGAAAGCAATACAACAAGCGGTTGAAGAATGCTGCGTTTGCTGCTCTTCAAATCTGTCAGGTCGTTCACACCTATCATCATGGCGCTTACAACGGTGTTCCACGACAAGCGATCGAGGTCTTCTGTTACTTTGCGAATGGTTTTGTGCAGTGCTTTCAATTCGTCGGCACTCGCTGGCTCATCTGTAACACGCAAGTTGTTGTCTTGATCGTGCATCAATCGCCATAGCTTTCGCAAAAATCCGTGAACACCAGTTATTCCTTTGGTGTCCCACGGTTTGTGCTGCTCAAGTGGACCTAAAAACATCTCGTAACAACGCAAGGTGTCGGCCCCATATCGCTCTACGAGCTCATCAGGGGTTTGCACGTTGTACTTCGATTTCGACATTTTTTCAACTTCGTTGCTGCACAAGTATTTCCCGTCAGCGTTTAAGATAAAGGTAGCATCGGCATACTCCGGACGCCATGCTTTAAACCCTTCAATGTCGAGAATGTCGTTATCGGTTAGGGCGATGTCTACATGCAGTTGCTGCACATCGCGCCCTTCTTTCATATCTGCAGAAACAAAGGTGTTCGAGTTGGCTTCGCGAAACACAAAATTCGACCGTCCCAAAATCATCCCTTGGTTGACCATTTTCTTGAAGGGCTCATCAAAGGTGATGTAACCGCGGTCGAACAAAAACTTGGTCCAAAACCTACTGTACAAAAGGTGTCCGGTGGCATGCTCTGCCCCACCCATGTAAAGGTCTACCTGTCCCCAATACGCTGCTTTGTCTTTGGCGCAAAAGGTCTGGTCGTTCTTCGGGTCCATGTACCTCAAAAAGTACCACGACGATCCTGCCCAACCGGGCATGGTGTTGAACTCCATGTGGTCGCCCATGAACACGTTCCAGTCTTCTTTTTTGGCTCGTGCCAACGGTGGCTGACCGTCTTCAGTTGGTAGGTATTTATCTACGTCAGGCAATGTTACTTGCTGACCTTCAACCACATGCGGCAATCCGTCTTTGTAGTAAATTGGGAAGGGCTCTCCCCAATAGCGCTGACGGCTGAATACGGCGTCGCGCAATCTGAAGTTCACTTTGCCTTTACCAGCCCCCAACTCTTCAAGTTTGGCAACAACGAGCTGTGTTGCTTCTTTGCCACATGTGCCATCAAGAAACGATGATTCGCGCAGTGGGGTGGTTTTCTCTGTATGAGCGCCTTCATCTACGCTCACTCCTTCAAAAATATTGGTGAAGGCTATGTTGTATATCCTTGCAAAATCCCAATCGCGCTGATCTCCCGACGGCACGGCCATTACTGCGCCTGTGCCGTATGATGCCAACACATAGTCGCCTATCCAAATCGGAACACGTTGTCCGGTTAGTGGATGCACGGCATACCCTCCGGTAAACACGCCTGTCGATTTCTGGTCAGACTGGCGGTCGCGCTCTGTCTTCAATTTGGTGGCATTTACATAAGCCGCCACCGCTGCTTTTTGATCGGCGGTGGTAACTTCATCTACTAGGCTATGTTCGGGTGCCAAAGTCACAAAGGCGACCCCGAACACGGTATCCGGACGGGTGGTGAATACTTCAATGGTGGCATCGCTGTTCTCTACTTGGAAAACAATCGATGCTCCTTCGCTTCTGCCTATCCAATTTCGCTGTATCTCTTTGATTGAATCCGACCAGTCGATGGTGTCTAACCCGCTCAACAAGCGATCTGCGTATGCTGTGATTCGCATGCTCCACTGGCGCATCAGCTTCTGCTCAACGGGATGTCCGCCGCGCTCTGATCGCCCATCTTTCACTTCGTCGTTGGCGAGTACGGTGCCGAGTTTCGGACACCAGTTCACCCATGAGTCGGCCAAATACGTGAGGCGATAATGCATGAGGATGAGCTGCTTCTGGCGGTCGGTCATCGACTTCCAATCGGCAGCGGTGAATTCACCTGAAAAATGCTCTCCGAAAAACGGGAACTCTACTTTCGTAAGCAATTTCCACCAGTGCTCATCCATGGCGGCATTTACGTTGTATGTCCCGTTGGTCGCGAACTTTTCTTCCAAACTGCTAATCGGCTCTGCTTTGTTTGTGTCGGTGTTGTACCACGACTCAAACAACTCCGAAAAAATCCACTGTGTCCATTTGTAATACGATGGCTCACTGGTGCGCACTTCGCGATCCCAATCGTAGCAAAACCCAATCTGATCTAGCTGCTGGCGATAGCGGGCGATGTTGTTTTCGGTGGTGATTGCGGGGTGTTGTCCGGTTTCGATGGCATATTGCTCTGCAGGCAATCCGAATGAATCATATCCCATGGGGTGCAAAACATTGTACCCTTGGTGACGCTTGTATCTGGCGATAATGTCGCTGGCGATATACCCCAGTGGGTGACCTACGTGCAACCCTGCCCCTGACGGGTAAGGAAACATGTCGAGAACGTAAAACTTCTCTTTGCCTTGAACTTCGTCTACTTTATAAGACCCACGCTCTCTCCAGCGTTTCTGCCACTTCTTTTCTATCTCCTGAAAATCGTATTCCATTGCCAACAGTATTTTGCACCGCGAAATTAGCCATTTCCAACCGAACACGTGGGCTCAATCCCACCGAATGGCAATCTTACCTGTGGTTTTTCGCTCTTCCAACATGCGGTGGGCTTTTGCAAGGTCTTTGATTCCGAAAAGTAGTCCGTCTTCTTGCTTTGAAATCACCCCCGATTCCATCAACTGTGCACATGCGGCAAGCGCTGATGCTATGCGCTCTGGTTTGTAATCTCCCATTTTCAGCATGTTGACCCCCACTAGCGACTGACTTTTAGCCATTCGCAAAATGGGTATCAAAAGTCCCATGCGATTGATCATCCGCAAGGTGGCAAACTTCCCGCCTTTCATTCCTGTGCGCTCGGCAGCACCATAAATAATGTTCCTTCCTCCTGCACCAAGCAGGCGCTGATCTTTTTTAAAGGTGCTCCCTGCTATGGCGTTAAAAATAGCGTCGATGCGTTCGCCTTTCAAAATCTGCAGCAATGCACTTTCGTAGTCGTGCGATTTGTAATTCACGGCATGGTGCACGCCCATTTTTCTCAGTTTCTCTAGCTTTTCTTCACTCCCCGCAGTAGCAAATACTTCACAGCCGTGGTTGAGGGCTAGCTGCACCAATATTGACCCTACTCCTCCTGCGGCGGCGTGAATCAACACGCGCTCTCCAGGGTAAATGTTGGTGGCTTGAAAGGCTGCGTGGTACGCGGTGCAACACTGTGTACCCAGTGAGGTGGCTGAAATGGGATCTAAATCGCTTGCTATGGCGGTTAATCCGTTGATGTTGGTCACGCAATACTCGGCATATGCTCCAAATCGCGACATACCGGCTACGCGCTTTCCAATCCATTCGGGATTTACTCCTGCGCCTACTTGATCCACGACTCCGCAGAGGTCGTAACCTAAAACAGAAGGCAGTGGTGGCGCCTCTCGGTACAATCCTTTTCGGGCCATGACGTCGGCAAAGTTCAATCCGAAAGCTTCAACTTTAACGCTAACTTCCCCGCTACCCGGCGCTTTGCGATCAATCTCCCTCAACTCAAATGCTTCTTCCGCATCGCCGTGTTTTACCAAAACTGCTGCCTTCATTTTCATGGTGCTTGTTTTTTTTATTCCTTAGACAGCGATTTTACAAATTCCGCGGCGATTCATCTGAATGTATCTCTCTAAAACTCCAGAAATAATCAAACCTTTGGCCTCAAGCTTCATTTGGGACATCCCACATGTGGTCAATGAGGTGTTCATCACGTTCGATGATGGACCAATTCCGGAGGTCACTCCGTATGTCTTAGATATTCTGGCTGAGTACAATGCAAAAGCGACTTTTTTCTGCGTAGGCGCAAATGCTGAAAAACATCCTGAGTTGCTGGAGCGGTTGTTGTATGAAGGACATGCCATTGGCAACCACACATGGGCACATGAAAATGGATGGAAAACGTCGCAATTCAGCTATTTGCGGAGTGTGATGCAGGCCGATGAACTGCTCAACTGCTCGCTGTTTCGTCCGCCCTATGGTCGTATCACAAAACAACAAGCCGATGCACTTAAAAAGCGTTTCTCGTTGATCATGTGGGATGTCTTAAGCGGCGACTTCGACACGAATATATCTCCTGCTCAATGTCTGAAAAATGTGACTGAAAACACGCGGCCTGGCTCTATCATCGTGTTTCACGATAGCATAAAAGCGAAGGACAATGTATTATCGGTGCTGCCTGATTTCTTGCGTTTCTTGAACGACATGGGGTGGCATTCGAGTATCTTGGATGAACGAAAAAAACAATGATGGATTCTTATAAAGCTGTGGTGGCGCGCGATCGAAATGGAACCGTTTCTCCCGAAATAGAGTCGGTACCGTTTAACTTTTTACCCGAAAACGAGGTGCTGATTAAGGTGCATTACGCCGCTTTGAATTATAAAGATGCGCTGTCGGGTCACGGACATACAGGCATAACGCGAGCGTATCCGCACACGCCTGGGGTTGACGCTGCTGGCGTTGTGGTGCGCGACAACAATGGCATCTTCATGCCGGGCACCGAGGTTATCTGCACTTCTTTCGATTTGGGCATGAATACTAACGGTGGCTTCGCTGAATACATCTCTGTGCCTGCAAAATGGCTTATCCCGCTACCAGCGGGGATGTCGATGCCGCTCAGCATGGTATACGGCACAGCAGCCTACACAGCAGCTCTTGCTTTGCACAAAATGGAACTCTGCGGTCAATCACCAGACATGGGACCGATCATGATTACAGGCGCGAGTGGAGGTGTTGGCAGCATGGCTGTGGCATTGCTAAGTCATGCGGGCTACACGGTGCATGCGGCTTCTGGAAAAGCCGACCAACATGAATACTTAAAAACCCTAGGTGCTGCAGAAATCGTTTCTCGAGAAGATGTCGATGATCAAAGTGGACGTCCACTCTTACGTCCGAAATGGGCCGGAGCGATCGACAACGTTGGTGGAAATGTACTCAGTACATTGCTCAAAGCTTGCGACCGAAATGGTTCTGTAGCCACCATCGGACTAGTGAAAAGCCCCGACCTTGCTACTACAGTTTACCCTTTCATCCTCAACGGCATCAACCTTTTGGGTGTCGATTCTGCTGAAACTCCCATCGCCTTGCGACATGAAATATGGCGTAAACTGGCTGCTAAGTGGCGGTTCTTTTTGCCCGACAATGCTTCTCAATTTGTTTCGCTCGAAGAAATCCCTGCTCTCATGGGACGCATGTTAAAAGGTGAAACCACTGGCCGAATTGTGGCCGACATGACAAAATAACCTTTCCACCTGCTTGTGTGCATAAGAATATTGAAGTGTCGGCAATGGCAGACATTCTTTCTTCACCTTTGCTCTGAAATTATTGCACTATGGCTAGGAATGTCTTGTTTTATTTATCGATCGTGATAACGTTGGCGTCATGTGTAACAGCGCGTCAATACGAAGAGCTCGAGACGAGGAAAAACGAATACCAAACTGAAAACGATAAGCTGAAAAAGAGCACTGACCAACTCAAAGCTCAAGCCAACGATTTGCAGGCAGCAAATGGCGATTATCAGAAAAGACTAGAAGGTCTGGAAGCCGACACCACATTGCTCGGAAATGCCAACCGCCACCTCCGCGACCAATACGATAAAATCAATGAGTTGAATGACATTTTGATGAATAAAAACACCAAAATGCTCAACGACATGAACGCTGAGAATCGCCAACTTCTAACTGACCTGCAAACCACACGTCAAGAACTCATCGAAAAAGAAGACGCCCTGCGCGCTCTTGAAAATGAACTCAACGCGAAAGAAGCAAACCTCGATTCTATAAACAATGAATTGATTTCACGTGAGCAAAAGGTGAACGAACTGCAAGACTTGCTTTCTCGTCAACAAGATGCTGCTACAACACTGAAGAATAAAATTGCTGATGCTCTGTTGGGCTTCAAAGACAAAGGTTTGACCATCGAACAAAAGAATGGAAAGGTGTACGTAAGCCTTGAGGCGAAATTGCTCTTCCCTTCTGGTAGCACTGTGATTGATGCTGAAGGAAAACGTGCTTTGATTGATCTTGCCAACGCAATTGAAGGTCAAAGCGACATGGAAATCATTGTTGAAGGCCACACCGATACCGATGCGCTGCGCAGCACCTCAATTCCGCGCGACAACTGGGAACTCAGCGTTCTTCGCGCTACAGCTGTTGTCAAAATTATGACCGAAAATAGCAAGGTGTCGCCACTGATTCTCTCAGCGTCAGGACGCAGTGAATACCACCCTGTAGACCCAGAAGACAAGGCGCGCAACCGCCGTATCGAAATCATCATATCTCCGAATTTGAACGAACTATTCGAGATTATCGATAACCCGTAACTCAACTTCCCTTTCGGTGAACCTGCAAGTTCCACAGGGGTTTTAATTGTAAGAAAAGGCTGTCCGTTGGATGGCCTTTTTCTTTGCCTAAAAACGATTAACACTTCACTATGGCAATGCGCAACATCCAGAACACGTTGCACACTGGCTGCGTAAATCAATGAAAAAACTTTGGTTGGAGTGATTCGCTCCTCTCAACAGATACATTCCTATGAAGCTCTTTGTTATCTGCTAAAAAGACGATGTCAAACCCCAATCTAACGACAAAGAAAAAGGGCCACCAAAATGGCAGCCCTTCAATTATCGCAATCGCTTTCCTTAGTTAATAGGAAGCGAGAATTGTCCTTGTGAAATGTTCACCTGGTCTGTCTCAGAAGCATCCACCAAAGATCCTGAGAAGGTTCCTTTGATGAATCCGCCAGAAACTGGGTTTACATACTCGATGTTAAAGGTTATCTGCGCCGTACCAAACTGTGTTGAGTATGTAACAGCTGATGGGCTGTTATACAATGCCTGTCCTGCCGGGAAGTTTGAAGTGTTTACTGTTGAAGTAGAACCAGCTATCCAGCTCACTACCAACGGCTCAGGAATGGTTGCAGCAAATCCTGCTGATTGCAGACTAACACCACCAATTTGGATGTCTGAACCTGCCATTGAAGCGGTCGTTGAGAAATCAGCTACGTGGGTTTGTCCGTTAGCTTTCCATGAAAGGAAACCAACACACGGCGGACAGTGTGTTCCACCGCAATCGATGTACTGCTCATCACCGTCGATTTCTCCGTTGGTGCAGTCACCACCCGTAGAACATGGGTCACAATCAGAACCGCCGCAGTCAATACCCTGCTCGTCGCCGTTCATCATGCCGTCGGTACAGGTCGGACAAGGATCACAATCCGGTCCACCGCAGTCGATTTCTTCTTCGTTACCATTCAACAATCCATCACCACACAATTGGCCACAGTCTACTCCCGTGTCGCCACCACAGTCAAAACCTTCTTCTCCAG
>JANRAA010000154.1:0-6665 GCA_030728235.1 Flavobacteriales bacterium | reverse complement strand
GATCAAGTTGTCCGTTAAAACTCGCCAAACATGGCTCACATTCACCACCACAGTCAACCCATTGCTCGCCCAATTCAGGCTCCCAAATGAAGTTTTCACAAGGGTCGCAAAGCGGACAGTTCACACCACCACAGTCGATGCGTTCTTCACCGTTGTTCAATAATCCATCATAACAGTTTGGTGGAATTTTATTGTCTTCATTCAAGCAAGAAGCCATGAAAAAAGAGGTGAAAAAAACCATGACAAAACCTAGTAGAATGTGTGTCTGTTTCATGTGATACATAATAAATCGGAGTTCGAAGATACAACTTCTTCCACGGATGTTGAAAAATATTCAAAGCAATCCTTGTGATGCCAACGTTTAACCGATGATTTCAACAATTTTGCTGTCTAAAGAATAGTACTACCGAAATAGCGGGATAGTTGCATCTTCACGTGGTCTAAACGCTGTTTTTCTAGAAAAAGCTCGTCGATGCGCTCACTCTCACGACATTGTTTCAATTCTTCTTCTATGCTGTGAATCATGACCATAACGTGCCGAAGCTTCAATCGGTATATGCAATCTTTTACTGCTTTGCCCAGATTCATATCTTCATTTTCTGGGTAGATGTTGTGGCGCAAGGTCCAATTCTCACTCACGGTATAAGGAAAGCTAAGTAACTCGGCCGACAACTGCGCAAGGTCTTGATCTGCATGTTGCGAAAAAAATCGGTCATGTGGCAACTGTCCATCTAGCAATTCGCGAGCATACTCCTGTGTTAACCGTCTCAAAACGGGGTCGTGCAGCTCCATGGCTTCATCTTGCAGCTCAAAAAGTAGGTACTCTGCAACGGTGATCTGACTTGATTCGAGCTCGTCTGAAACGATGTTGTGTAACTCGATATTCACCGGAAGTCGACCGTAGTTCAATATCAACCGCACCAAATCGCGCTCTTGAGCCAAGGCACTCACTTCCAATTGGCGCTCACGAGGCTGAATAACTGGAGGCAGATCAATCGGAGGGGCTTCTTGTTGAGGCGCAACTCCATCTTTGGTTTGCTTGCGCAGATGTTTGTTGGTCTCAATCAACAACACTTGTTCGTCGATGCCCAATAAGCTGCTGCACTCTTGTATGTATACGCTGCGCTTGATGGCATCGGGTATCATAGCCACCGATTCAACAACATCTGTAATCATGGCTGCTCGTTTCAAGGGGTCGCCAGCAGCTTCTTCAGCAAGAATGCTCGTCTTGAACGAGATAAAGTCTTTCGACGATTCTGAAATGTAATCTCTAAACTCCTCAGAACTGACTTTCTTCGAATATGAATCGGGGTCGTCGCCGTCGGGAAATAGCACAACGCGGACGTTCAAGCCAGTCTTTAAAATGAGGTTGATGCCTCGAAATGACGCGCGAATACCTGCAGGATCACCATCGTATAAAACAACGATATTCGGTGTGTACCTTTTGATCAATCGCACCTGATCTTCTGTCAGCGAGGTTCCTGATGATGCCACCACGTTCTCTACCCCGGCTTGGTGCATGGCAACAACGTCGGTATACCCTTCAACCAAATAACAGCGGTCTTCTTTCACCATCTGGTTCTTGGCCAGGTGGATGCCGTATAGCACTCGCGATTTGTTGTACAGGGCGCTTTCCGGACTGTTGAAGTACTTCGCTATCTTCTTATCAGCGCGGAGCGTTCGTCCGCCAAAAGCTATAACTCGACCAGAGACATCGCGAATGGGGAACATGACACGGCCTCTGAAAAAATCAAACGATCCATGCTCTCCTTCTTTCACCAAACCTGCTGCTACGAGCCATTTCTTTTCAAAACCTGCTTGCTGAGCCGCTTTGAGCAGGGCATCGCTTCTGTCGGGAGAATAACCCAGTTGAAACTTGCGTATGATGTCATCTCTAAAACCACGCTCCTGAAAATATGCTAGCGCAATGGCCTGACCGTCTTCATCTTCCCACATCGAACGCTGGAAAAACTCGTTTGCAAACTGCGAAACGGCAAGCAATGATTCGCGCTCTGAACGCTCTTGCATGGCCTCCTCGCTTGGACGTTCTTCAACAATTTCTATGTTGTAACGCTGCGCAAGCATTTTCAACGCCTCGGGATACGAAAGTTTTTCGTGCTCCATCAAAAAGGTCACAACGTTGCCCGCCTTGCCCGATGAAAAACACTTGAAGATGCCTTTGGAAGGTATGACGTAAAAAGACGGGGTCTTCTCATTCGTGAACGGACTAAGTCCACGGTAAGCAGAGCCCGCCTTCTTCAATTGCACATAGTCACCTATCACGTCTTCGATGACGGTGATGTGCATAATTTGATCTATGACCTCCCTTGGAATCATGATCCAAAGGTAACGAAGTTCACTTTCTTATTTCGTCTCAAATTTGAACGGCATCGAGTACATCACACGTACTTTTTTACCTTGTTGACTGGCAGGAACCATTGCTGGCACATTTTTAAAACTTTGCAACACTTGCTCGTCGATGCGTTTGTGGAGTCCGCGTTCTATCTTCACATCTTCTATCTCTCCGAATTCATTGATTACAAAAGAGGTCCAAACAGTACCTGAAATCACACCCACCAAATCGCGAGGATATTGAATTTTAGACACCAACAAATTGCGGAGCTTGCCCTCTGAACACAAACGTTGCTCCTCGCGATTCAACACGTTTTCGCAGTCGATGAAATACGGAAGTATCTCAACTCTTCCGTAAGGAAGCAGCTCTGCAGGATCACCATCAACTTCTTTATCGCCAACAGTGAGGTCTTCAAGATCAAAAGGCAACTTAAATTCTTCTTCTGGTTCTATATCTCCCTCCACCTCTTTGATGACTTCGGGAACAAAGTCTGGAATGGGTTTCGAAAACGTCTTTTTCTCCTGCTGCTGCACTTTTTCTATTTTAAAAAGCGGCGCCTTCTCAGATTCTAAATAGTTCGCGCTGCTCAGATAGTTGAGTCGTGAACCATACACGGTTGTGGTTATTGAAAAGGCAATGAGCACCATTGAAAGGGTCACCACAAGTCCGATTTTGAAAAACACTCCTCGCTTGCTTTCCAAATCTGCATTTTTTGATTTTCGCTTCGACATAAGATTTGATTTTAGTGGGTTATATACTCATAACCGCACTGTACACGCGACATTGTATTTTGGTTCATCTTAAACCGAAATAAATCGCAGTTCTAAGGATGGGAATGAATGGGGATGCCAACATTCAAGCTGGGCAGGTGTTTGCGTAAGGGCGCAGACGGAAAGCCCGCAGCGCAGCGAGGACTTGCAGGCGAAGACCGACCCTGACGGGAAGACAAAAAAAGGGCGCAACACCTGGTTCAGGGTTACGCCCAAAAGACTAAAAACAAATGCTTTTTTTACGGTGCTAGAAGCTTGAAACCCTTACCGTGGACGTTAATGATTTCAACTCGGGAGTCTTCTTTGAGGTGCTTCCGAAGTTTTGCGATGTAAACGTCCATGCTTCGTCCGTTGAAGTAATTATCGTCGCCCCAAATGGCATTTAGCGCGTAGTTTCGCTCAAGCAATCCATTCTTGTGTTTGCACAGCAAAAAGAGCAATTCATTCTCTTTGGTTGTGAGCTTATCTTCAACGCCATTGCGGAGCAGACGTTGTTTGTTGTAATCGAATTTGTATTCACCAACCTCGTAATCGGTTACCTCTTCGCCTTCAACAGGGAGGGCAGCGGCGCGGCGCAAAATAGCATTTATGCGCACCATGAGCTCTTCCATGCTAAATGGCTTGGTCATGTAGTCGTCGGCGCCTGCTTTAAAGCCCGTGAGCGTGTCTTCTTTCATGCTCTTGGCCGTGAGGAAAAGAATGGGAATGTGGCGGTCTTGCTCGCGGATCTCGGCAGCAACGGTGAACCCGTCTTTGTTGGGCATCATAACATCGAGGATGATGAAGTCGAAATGCTCGCGGCGGAACAGTTTTAAACCTTCAACACCATCTACTGCAAGCGTCGTTTCAAAACCTTTGGCTTTCAGATATTCTGTGAGCAATGTACCAAGATTGGGATCATCTTCGCACAACAATATTCTAGTGGCTTTCTTCATATTTCGCTGGTATAAAAACGTAAAACGTGCTTCCTTTTTTCAATTCACTTTCCACACGTATCGAGCCATGATGTTTCTCGAGCACGTTTCGCACGTAGCTCAAGCCCAATCCAAAACCCTTTACGTTGTGAATGTTGCCTGTTGGCACTCGGTATAATTTATCAAATATTTTCTGCTGATTCTCCTTGCTGATACCTATTCCGTTGTCTTTGAAGGTGATTTCTAGGCCTCCAGAAACATTTCGACTTCCGACAACCAAAACGGGTTCTTCTAGAGAATATTTGATGGCGTTATCGATGAGGTTGTAAACCAAATTGGTAAGATGAACGGCATCTCCATGAACAATCGGGTCTGATGCTTCAAGCTCAAGCTTTATGCTACCTCCTCGTTTTTTGACTTGTATGGCGATGTTCTTAATCACTCCTTTTAAGATGTCGTGCAAGTTCAATGGCTCAACACTCAAGGTCATGTCGCCACGATCGAGAATGGCCGATCGCAAAACGTTTTCTACCAATATCCCCAAGCGCTTGTTTTCTTCATTGATCATCCCGATAAATGATCGCATCTGGGCCTCGCTGCCACGCATGTCGGGATCGTTCAGCGCCTCACATGCTAGCGAGATGGTCGAAATTGGCGTTTTGAGTTCGTGGGTCATGTTGTTGATGAAATCGTTTTTGATTTCACCCAACTTCTTCTGACGGTAGATGGTAGTTATGGTATAAGTAAATGCGGCAAAAATAACGATGATAAGCACCGCTGATATCGACAACATAAGCCACATGGTTTGCAACAGGTAGCTGCGCTGATGGGGGAAAAAGACACGCAAATGGTACGTTTCACGAATGGCATCGCCAGGAAACAACTCGATGTTGTGACCCAAGGTCTTAAAATCGTCGCGGTACTCTTCAGCCTCTTCTTCAAGTATCTCAGGCTGATCATAGCGGTTAAAGACTCCGAAAAAATACTTGGCCGAAATGCCGTGTGAGTGCAGCTGTCGCTTGATTAGGGAGTCGAGAAAAGCCGGACGTAACTCGCGCAGATCGCGGAAAATATCAATGTCTACAGCACCCTCCAACAAATCGTCCATAAAGCCGCTTTGCTCCAATATCTTCCCCGTTTCAATGCCATAACTTCCCCACTGCTTGTACAAAATAGAGTCGCGCTCTTCATGACTGAGGTTCGAATCGAGGTCTAACTGATCGTGGTTCTCTCCGGTATCAAAATCCATGTGCAACTCATCACCGTCGCGTGAAAGCTTCAATCGTGCATCTGGCGCCGCCGGAAAAGCATCTACAAAATATGCGTCGCGATCGAGCTCACTGGCCACCTCAACAAGCGCGAGTTGCACATTGTGCTCAAACTCCTGCTGACGAAGCAAAATGCTATTGTTAATCCAATAAATCTGTATCGCCACCAAGCCAATGAAGGCGGTAGATATCGTAACGACCAGAAGTTGAATGTACTTTTGCTTCAATGTTTTGGATTGCGTTCAGTGCCCAAAGTTACCCCATACTGCAAGGTGGTCACATGTGGGTTGACTTTTTTTAACATGTGTTAACCGCCTATTAACACATCGTTCGTCGTGAACCCCCTACTTTTGACTCGGATTCTGAACGAAGAACCATCTCATGATTATTTAGGTTAAAGGTCTTCATTAGCTAACAGCTTGATTACCTATTTCGAAACAACACTGAAAAGAGGCAACCTACACGTAGATTGTCTCTTTTTGTTTTCGCTTATTTCTGCTTTTAGTCAATTCAACCCCGATTTTCGACAGTTCAGCCGAAACGCATTTTTTCTCGCACTTGGTCAATGAATCTTTGTACCCTCAAAATTCTCAACCATGCGTGCTATTATCATTTTCTTCTTGTTGCTCACGGCAACGATGGCGACTGCTCAATCGAACACTTCGAACATTCGTGGGGTGGTTACCGACGCACAAAGTCAGTTCCCACTCCCGGGAGTTACGGTGCTGGTTGTAGGCACTGACTCAATCATCGGCGCGTCAACCGATATGGATGGTCAATTCGTACTGAGGAATGTGCCTGTTGGTCGCAATGCTCTGCAGTTTTCTTTCATCGGATACGAAACGCGATTTGTTTCAAACATGCTTGTCTTTAGCGGAAAAGATTTAGAGGTGAATATGGCCCTCACGGAGTCGGTAATGAATTTAGATGCCGCTGAAATTGTGGCTGAAGACAAATCAAACCAACCCAAGAACGATATGACAACGGTGAGTGCGCGCTCCTTCTCGGTTGAAGAAGCGATGCGCTATTCGGGTTCATTGCAAGACCCTTCGCGCATGGCGCAGAACTTTGCGGGCGTAAGCAATGCGAGCGATGATAGAAACGACATCATCATTCGGGGGAATTCGCCATCTGGAGTTCTTTGGCGCATGGAGGGGGTTGATATCCCAAGTCCGAACCACTTCTCAACCCTCGGCACAACCGGCGGACCGGTATCGATGCTCAACATCAACAACCTATCGAACAGCGATTTTTTGACGTCTGCTTTTCCTGCTGATTACGGCAATGCCTTAGCAGGTGTCTTCGATTTACGTCTGCGCAGCGGCAACAAACAAAACCACGAATTCCTCGGACAAATTGG
>JANRAA010000153.1 GCA_030728235.1 Flavobacteriales bacterium | reverse complement strand
ACCCCACGTGTAACGGGGTTGATATTTTTCATTCCGAAGCCTTCCAGTTCTTTGGCCAGCAGCGGTTCTAGACCAGCTAATGTTTTTGCGAACAACGTCCACGTTTCTTCTGTACTACTCATCCGCCTTTGCGCTTTACAATGTAACCTTTAGATTCGAGAAATTTCACAGTTTTGTCCCGGTGCTCGCCCTGCAGGAGTATTTCACCCTCTTTGGCAGATCCACCGACACCGCAGGCATTTTTGAGAGCTTTGCCCAATTCAGCCAAGTCATCATCGTTGCCAACAAAACCTTCAATCAGGGTTACGACCTTTCCTCCACGCTGTTTCTTATCGAGAGAAACGTAGAGTTTTTGTTGCGACGGGGGTAGCGTTTCAGCTACTTCATCACCCTCTTCGCTGTATTGGAAGTTGGGGTTTGTTGAGTACACAACATCGATACGTTTTGAACGTCCGGCCTTTCCCATGACAGAATATTTTTGCAAAAGTACGAACTTAAATGGCTAAGTCCGATTCACCTTCATCCTCAAGGTCGAGTAAAAGAATAACATCGACCAAGGTATGGGCTATAATCGCGCTCCAAATTCCGAAAAAATCGGTCGCTAGTCCAAAACCAAAGATCACCGCCGACATATAAAGTCCGTACACCGACACCCGCCAATCTTTCGGATTCAGGTAACCATGTATTGCCACGAAAAGCACCGAAGTGATTATGATACCGAGCAACGGTTGAATGACCCCGCGAAAAAGCAGTTCTTCACCAAAGCCTGCGCAAACCGCAATGAACATCACCTCAGAAAGAGAAAGGTCGAGGTTGCCGAACATGCGGGCGTATTTCAAGCGCACCGACCGCATAAAATCTCTGCTGATGATGAAGCGCGCCGAGAACCCTGCTAAAAGCCCCATCACTACGCCCACCGCTAATTGCACAAGCAACGGGGCAGGGCCGATCCACCTATCTTGCAAATCGACATCGAAAATCCATGCGATGATGGCGCCAAGAACAGGCATGCCGACCATTGTAGCGCCAGCGAGAAAAAGAAGAGCCCGTTTTTGTTGAGTCATGCTTCAAAAGTCGGACTTTACACCCGATCGACCACAAAATTGACGTATTTTACGAAAGCCAAAACCATAAAATGAAAACATCTATACTATTCGCGATAATCTTATTGCCCCTATTCGCTTTATCTCAAGGCAACTGTAACGAAACCGACCTACAATACATAGGTAGCAATACAGCATTTGTCCAACAAGCGGCTGCTGATTGCGGAGTTTCCTGCCTATTCACTGCAAACCCACAAGCCTGTTTTGAGACATGTTTTAGCGCACAAGTCCCACTAACTGGCCCATGTATTTCATGCTTCAGCGCCCAAACCGACTGTGCATCGGCCAATTGCTTGTTTGCATGTGCATTTGGCACCGAGGCCGATTGTGCGGCTTGCATTCAAGTGAACTGTTTGCCCGATTTTGAGATTTGTGCAGGGATAGAAGACGCCGATGCGGATACCTATTCGAACTTATATGACTGCAACGACAGCGACGCGAGCATCAATCCCGGAGCTGTTGAAATTTGGTATGATGGAATTGATCAGAATTGTGACGGCGCCAATGACTTCGATCAGGACGGCGATGGAGAAATTGCTTTCGCCTATGGTGGAATGGACTGCGACGACACCGATGCCAACTTCACCGGAACAATAGAAACGTTTTATATAGATTCAGACAACGACGGATATGGCGTTTTGGCTGATCAAGTTATGGCATGCAGTCAGCCGGCAGGCACCAGCACCCTTTTTGGCGATTGCGACGACACCGATGGAACCGTATATCCAGGAGCTATGGGCACAGGAGAGAATTTAGACAACGACTGCAACGGCACAATAGAAGGAGACGAAGTTTTCGCTTGTCTTGGAGACTTCAATGGAGATTTGTTGATTGGGACTGAAGATTTGCTTTCGTTTCTATCTGTCTTTGGATGCAGTGCAGCATGTATTATTGATTTAACGGGAGACGACATCGTGAATTCAGCTGATCTTCTTATTTTTCTCGGTGTATTTGGAACCACCTGTTTGTAATGGAATTTTTACCTGAAGAGATTGCGCGCTATGCCGCTGCGCATAGTGAAGAAGAGCCGCATGTATTGCAAATGTTGAGCAGGGAAACCTATCAGCGCGTTTTGATGCCGCGTATGATGTCGGGTCATTTGCAAGGACGCACCCTCAGTTTATTTAGTCGGATGATGCAGCCCAAGCGCATTTTAGAAGTAGGAGCTTATACAGGATACAGCGCCATTTGTTTTGCGGAGGGCTTGGCAGAGGGTGGTGTTATAGACACAGTAGAGGTGAACGACGAGTTGAACACCATACAAGACAAGTATTGGGAGCTGGCTGGTGTTCGGAATAAGATCAATAGAATCAATGGATCAGCTCTTGACATACTGCCAACATTGACTTCAGGATATGATATTATTTTCTTGGATGCCGATAAGCGGAACTACATCAATTATTATGAGGATTGCGTGCGGTTGCTTCGCACCGGAGGCATGTTGATGGTAGATAATGTGTTGTGGAGCGGCAAAGTTGTCGAAGAGGTCAGACCGAACGATGTAGATACCAAAGTCATTATGGAATTGAACTACAAGATGCAGTTGGACCCAAGGTTTTTCAATGTTTTGTTACCCATTCGGGATGGCATACATATAGGGATGAAGTTGGCAGATTAAGCTGTGGTTTTTCTGAAAAAGAACATTATTATTCATTTCCTCGAACATCACCTCTCCATTCTCAGAAGTCAACTTCCTCTAGAAATCGCTAACTTTGAGGCAACCGACAACTTTTTAGATACTATGTTCCATTTGAAACACGGCGTAACCTTATTGGGTGTTGTTCTCCTCTGCACTGCTTCACTAAATGCACAAATCAATTTCGAGGCACCGGTAATCATTGATGCGCCCTTTGGTGCTGTTGATATTGTGGTTGGCCATATCAATGCCGACGGCATCACCGACATGATAACTGTTGGAAATACATCTGACAATATATCTGTTCATTACGGCTTAGGAAACGTAACATTTTCTGCACCATCCGCCTTTGGCGCTGCTGATTCTCCTCAAAGAATTGTTTCAGGTGATTTTAATGGTGACGGTTTTTTGGATGTCGCAATTACATCATCTATTGACGATATCATCACCGTGCGACTCAATAATGGCGCTGGTTCATTTAATACGAGTGCCACATATTTTGCTGGAAACACACCCATTGGCATTGCGACCAACGATTTTAACGGAGATGGCCAGCTCGATTTGGCAGTGGCGATAGACCTTGGAGATCAAATAGCAATATTCTTAGGAAACGGCGACGGTACTTTTCAAACAGCCCAGCTATCTTTTGGAGGTGATCGACCACAAGACATTGTTTCAGAGGATTTAAACAATGACAGCTTTATCGACCTCATCGTTTCAAATCGAAATGACGATCAAATCGGCGTTTTCCTTGGGAATGGGGATGGCACTTTCGGCACTATTTCTAGTTATGCTGTTGGTGGCGATGTTCCTGAATATATGGAGCTGGCCGACCTGAACGGAGATTCATTTTGGGATGTTGTTACAAGCAATTCATTTAGCGACAACATTTCTGTAATTCTAGGAAATGGCGACGGATCATTTGGCACACCAGTAGTATACACCGTTTCAGACACCCCAAAAGGACTGACGTTAACCGATTTCAATGGAGATGGTTTTCTTGATGTCGCTGTAGCTTGTGAAGTTGCCGACAATGTCAATGTACTTATGGGTAATGGGGATGGCACGCTCAATAGCCCCATCAATTTTCTTGTCGGAAATGGGGCTGTGAATGCTGCGCATGCCGATATAGATGGAGATGGTGCAGAAGATCTGCTCGTAATCAATCGATTAAGTGGTGGAGATGTTTACATATTACTTAACAAATACTGTCCGGATGTTTTAATAGAAGTAACCAATACAACAACCCTTTCAGGCACTGACGGTGCGGCTACAGTTTCCATTTCTGGAGGAACGCCCCCGTACGAAATACTTTGGGACGATCTTGAAGCACAAACCACAGCAACTGCTGTTGGCTTGATGGCGGGTAATTATACTGTTTTGATTTCAGATGCTGGCGGATGTGTTGTAACCGAGAGTATTGAGATTACCGATCCAATATGTGATTTTAGTCTCGACATTCTCATCGATAATTTACCATCCTTGGGCGCCAACGATGGAGGGCTGTCGGCTGTCATTTCTGGAGGCACAGCGCCATTTTCGATCAGTTGGAATATTCCAGAAAACAATGATCAGTTGTCTGTAAATGAACTTGAAGCCGGGAGCTACACGGTATTCGTTATAGACAGTGTTGGATGTCCATTGCAAAAATCAATCTACCTCATGGAAGCATCATCATTCTGTGAAAGTACATTTTTGAATATTCGAGTCGAGGAGATCTATTTCGAAGATTTAGATAACGATGCCGTGGATGACTTGATTGGATTGAACCCTTGGTCAGACAATGCCCTCATATTTGAAGGCGACATGACGGGCTCGTACACACCTCTTGCGACTTATCACACAGGAGAATACACCCAGCACGCCACTTTCGCCGATTTTAATGGCGACGGATTAAAAGATATGATAGCAACTGCGCCTGACGGTGTGAACAACGGACTTGCGATACTTTTCGGAAATGGTGATGGGACATTTCAGGAAGCCATTGATTATTTTGTTGGATCACGTCCGTGGTATATCGAACATGATGACCTTGATGGCGATGGTGATCAGGATCTGCTTGTGAGCAGAGATCAAGGAGATAACGTGAGGGTTTTTCTGAATAGCGGGGCTGGAATTTTCACGCCTGGAGTGGCAATCAATACAGGGATAGCGCCAGGGCATATGGC
>JANRAA010000152.1 GCA_030728235.1 Flavobacteriales bacterium | reverse complement strand
GTTGAATTGCGCTATCCGTTATCGACAAACCCGAGTGCGACAATTTATGCATTGACATTCCTTGAGGCAGGAAGAACTTGGAACGATGTGCGCGATTTCAATCCTTTTGACGTTAAGCGTTCTGGAGGGGTTGGTTTACGAATATATTTACCTATGTTCGGGTTGCTCGGACTTGACTATGGATGGCGCTTTGACGACATACCAGAAGCTCCAACGATGGCCCGTGGACAATTCCACTTTAGTATTGGCATGAACCTTGGTGAGCTGTGATGAAATTATCCTAATTTCGTTTTGCTCTACCCAGCAAAGTTTGAAAAATGAAGAACGGTATTTTAACATTTGTCTTTTTAGCGATTTTCACAATTGCAGGCAGCGCGCAGAAATTCGCGTATGTCGATACGGATTACATCCTCCGCCACATGCCTGAGTTTAGTGAGGCACAGGCTGAACTCAATCGGTTGTCGGCATCATGGCAAACCGATATTGAGGCGAAATACGAGTCGATTCGTCAGTTGGAGCAAGCTTTTCAAGCAGAGAAAGTTCTTTTGACAGAAGAGATGCGTGGACGCAGAGAGTCGGAAATAAAAGACAAACGTAGGGAGGCCCAAGAGATGCAGAAGCAAAAATTTGGTGTTGAGGGCGAGTTATTCAAGAAGCGCACAGAGCTTATTAAGCCTGTTCAAGATAAAATATATGAGTCCATTCAGGAAGTAGCGTCTGATGGAGCTTACATGGTGGTATTCGACAAGAGCAATCAAAGCAATATGTTGTACACCAACCCGAAACACGACGTAAGCGATAAGGTAATTAAGAAAATGGGGTATACACCTGGAGAAACCATTGAGTCAGAAGACAAAGATGCTGGAAAAGGTGATGCACCGAAAGGAACTCAGGGAGGAACAAAGCCAGGCGACCGCAGCGGTGCGGGAGGTACTCAACCTGATAGAATGCAAAAGAAATAACGAAATCTACAAAATGAAAATGCGTAAAGTTTTTATTCTCCTGCTAATGATCGGCGCTGTTAGCCCGCTATTGGCTCAAAAATTCGGACACATTGATTCTCAAGCCTTGTTGCTATCAATGCCTGAGAGAGAGACTGCCCAGAAGGAAATCGAAGAGCAAGCGGCTCAGTTTGAATCTGAGATGACCCGCATGCAAACAGATATGCAGACCAAATACGAAGATTATCTGGCAAAGGCAGAAACGTGGCCAGAAGCGATTCGTAAAACCAAAGAGAAAGAATTGAATCAGATGCAGCAAGGCTTGCAAGACTTTAGTCAAACAGCACAATCTGCAATTGCACAATTGGAAGAAGAGCTTTTGACTCCAATGATTGACCGCGCTAAGAAAGCCATCGAAGATGTAGGCGCTGAAAATCAATTCACATATATATTCGACTCAAGTACGGGTGTTACTTTGTACAATGGAGGAGAAGATATTATGGAACTTGTGAAAAAGAAACTCGGGATTCAGTAAGTTTGGAGGGCAACTTTAAAGTTGCCCTTTTTTTATGGATAAACGTCCGATAGGTATTTTCGATTCAGGCATTGGCGGACTCACCGTAGCCAATGCAATCAGGAAGAAGCTTCCAAATGAATCCCTCGTTTATTTCGGGGATACCGCCCACATGCCTTATGGCGACAAAAGTCCGGAACTGATCCGTCACTACTCTGCGCGCATTGCTCACTACTTGATGACTTTCGATTGTAAAATGATCGTCATTGCCTGCAATACTGCCTCGTCTCATGCTTTTTCTACCGTTGCTGCTGTGGTAGGACCAGACATTCCTGTTGTCAATGTGATTGACCCTGTTGTTGATTATGTAGTAAAGCATCACAACAAAGACAAAGTTGGGGTGATTGGTACGAAAGGCACAATCGAATCACGGGTTTACCCGCGTCGCATTCAAAAGGCCGACAAGTCGATAAAAGTAGCATCTCTTGCAACGCCGTTGCTTGCGCCCATGATCGAAGAAGGCTTCGTAAACAATATGATTAGTCGCACCGTCATTCATTCATATTTGGATAAGACGGCTTTGCGCGGCATCGACGCATTGATTTTGGGATGTACCCACTACCCGTTGATCCGAAAAGAAGTAGCCTCGTATTATAAAAACCCCGTTGAAATATTGGATTCTACATTGCTAGTGGCAGAAGAAGTAGAGCAGATATTGACTGCGAAAGACATGCTGAACGACGCATCTTCCTCATCTCACCGATTCATGGTTTCGGATTACACAGAAGCCTTTGAGAAAAGCACACGGCTATTTTTCAAGGAGAAGTTGGAGCTAACGGAGTCGCGTATTTGGGACAACCGCAACTTCGGTTAGAACCGTTCTTCTTTGAACCAAGACGCGTACATCACATAGTTTGAAGCCAAGGTTTGCAGACGTTCGATGGAGCTGTTGACATCGATGCTTTTTACTTTTTTTGCAGGCACCCCAGCGTATATGCTTCCAGCTTCTACATGCGTGCCTTCTAGCAGCACAGCCCCTGCGGCGATGATGCTTCCCGACTCCACCACACAGCCATCCATCACAATTGACCCCATGCCAATCAGCACGTGGTCATGTATTGTGCAGCCATGCACCAGCGCATTGTGACCAATAGACACATCGTTGCCGATCACAGTCGCTGCTTTCAAATAAGTACAGTGAATTACAGCGCCATCTTGCACGTTGACTCTGTTGCCCATTCGAATGCTATGCACATCGCCTCTTACAACTGCGTTGAACCAAAAGGTGCAGTTGTCGCCAGCTTCAATGTCGCCAACCAAAGTCGCATTTGGAGCAAGCCAACAATCGTCGCCCAGTCGTGGTGATTTATCTTTTACAGGTAGAATAATAGCCATGAGGCGAAGATACATTTGAAAGCAGTGCAATGCGAATTTTGACACACAGAAACACAGAGATAAAGAAAAGCCCCGAAACATGTTCGGGGCTTTTAAATTCAGATTAGTTTCCTTGTTTCACAATCCGAAGCAGTTCGTTGACTGCTGCGCTTCTTACTTTGATAAAGTATATTCCATCTGCGTAAGCGATCAATGAAACACGCGTGGTGAAAACATCGCCATATCGAGACATAGAACGCGATTGAACAAGCGCACCTCGACTGTCGTAGATATCGAAATCGAGTTGATGAATTCCGGCAGGCATGCCCGACAACTCAAACTGGAAATAGCCATCGCTTGGGTTAGGCATTGCTTTGAGCTTTGGCCCAGACGTTAGTTCGTTAATACCAACAGTAAGATTAATGGTTTCTTCGTACGTGCAACCAGCAACACCAGATGTTATAACAAGATCATACGATCCGGCAGTAAGGTTATTGAATACAGGCGATGATTGAAATGTCAATCCACCATCGATGCTGTATTGAAATGGACCCACACCGTTTTCAGCCATGATCATAATAGCGCCATCACCAGTTCCTGAATCTTGCGTGATGCTATATGAAGCTCCAAGCAGGCAATCGGTGTTGCAGAATGTAACAGTTTGCGTAGCTCCAAATTGTCCGCCATTTGCTAAAACGGTTCCTTCGGCATTTGTAAATTCAAAGAATCCTGATCCGAAGTCGCAGCATATTCCATCTCCAAAACTATCGAAGATTGTGAATGTGTAGCATTCTTCTTCTCCCAAACAAAGCTCCAGGAAGTGGTCGGTATCGGTATTGGTATACGCACCACCGGTTGCTATAATGTTACCTTCGGCATTTTCTAGTTGCCAACTTGTTTCTTCTGGATAATCGTCGGTATGAAGATTGAAAGTTACCAATCCACCGGCATCCGAAGCTGTCACTTCAACGGTAACAGAGTTGTTTGCAGTGGCGCCGTCAGGCTGTCCGTTTGGATTTACAAACGTTATCGTCACCGTATTGGTTCCTACAGTTAGATTTGTCACAGGGAGATCGAAGTTCGTATTTTGGTTGAAAGCCAAACTTCCATTCCATGGGAATGTGGTAGCAGGGTTTCCATTGACTACAATACTAAGTGTTCCTGATGTTAATGTTTCGAATCCAGAGTTTGATATATTGATAGGGATGAGTGTTTCTTCTCCGCAAGCAGACAGAGTTGATTCGCTTGAAATGCCAGCGTCATAGTTTAGCAGGTGAATGATTTCACTGGTCATTTGGTCATTGTTTTCAGCGGTGTCGTCAGGATGAGAGACGAAGGCTGTTACCGTATATGGTCCAAAAGCAGACATATCCATAGGCACTGTGAACGTATGCGTGTACGTTTGTTGCGGGAGCAGAGGACCTGCAATGGGAGTTATTTCAAGCAGCGTGCCCTCAAATTCAAATGATAGGGTAAAGTTTGACATTGGTTCCAGGCCAACATTTTCGACTTCAATCGTCAGCAATTCATTTGCTGTTAAACTAGCAGAAGTTACAGGAGCTGTTATGTGCGTCACAGCTAAATCGAAGGTGTCTCTAGCCAATTCAAATGCTACAATGCGCGTCCCAACGCCCGATCCACCGCTTCTCGCGTATTCAGATGTAAACCAAAAAGTGTTTCCATTTTCTGGATCAACGCTCATGTGTGCATAGTCGCCATAACGTCCACCTGATTGGATTCCTGTAGAACCGTCAACGACAGGAAATTCCTCAACCGTCATCATTCCGAGTGGATCAGATTCGTATCTACCGGTATAACGTAAACCTACGTGGGTATCTTCACTACTCACACTAAATCCCAAACCGATGTTACCGTCTTCATCAATGGCGATGCTACCCATGTAGCGATCCAAGCCATCAGCAGGAGCGTATGTTCCTTCTTGATACACCGACCAGTCATCAGCACCAGATTTCTGGAATTCAATCCAACGTATGCCAGAGAGGTTTCCGCCATTGGTAACATCAGTAACGAAGCAACACACCATCGATTCGTGATCACCGAAGTTTCGGTATTTCGGGACGT
>JANRAA010000151.1 GCA_030728235.1 Flavobacteriales bacterium | reverse complement strand
AGGCAGCCACGAGCGACCAATCACCGAAGCGCTTGTAACCATCGTTGAGGTATTTACACGCTGCTTCAGTAGATTTCACAACATCGTAACGTTCATCAACCTCTTCATTGATTTCCAGTCCGTAGCTGATACCCGTTTCTTTCATAAACTGCCAGAACCCGGTAGCACCTGCGTGAGAAACTGCGTTGGTTAGTCCGCTTTCAATAACTGCCAAATACTTAAAATCGTCGGGAATGTTATTTTTAGCCAAGATGGGTTCGATAACAGGAAACCACCGATTTGCTCTTTTGAAAAGCAAGAACGTGTTGCTTTGCCAGTATGTGTTGACCAGTAGTTCGCGATCGAGTTTTTCGCGGACACCAAATTTATCGATCGGCACATCTGCGCCAGCGAAAACTACTACTTCTGGCGTTGCTAGTGAGAACACCTTGTAATTTTCCTCGATGTGTTCGGTGTATGACTTGTCGACATGTTCTGGGCCTTTTGGCTCTGAGAACCCCCACAACAACAACATCACACCAGTGTTACAGATCAGTAAGACTGGCCACAAGATTTTTTTAGCGCTTTCCATTGGTTCCGTATTCAAATTTTCTTCGGTTTAGATTTCTACGTGAAATCTGAAAGAAAGATATAAAAATGGAAAGAAGTAGCACAAGCGTTAAACCCTCCCATTTCCAAAATCCATCAACAGAGGTTATCAACAAACGTACCGCGAGGTAAGTCATCAACAACGACCATGCTGAATAGATCAACGCGATCTTGCCATCGGAAATTGAGAGGTAGCTTAAATTATGTGTAGAATGGTCTCTGCCGCCTACAAATGGCGATTGACCGTGTCGCAAACGATTGATTGAAACCAGTGTAGAATCGCACAAAGGGACAAAAAAGAGCGTTACAGCACCTATCCATCTGACCCCATTATTTCCGCTCAGCAGTGAATCATGATTCCACCATACGGCAATGCTGAGTGCCGCGAGCAGCAGGCCAAGGAGCTGACTTCCGGAATCGCCCATGAATACTTTTGACGGGTGCCAATTCACCATTAAGAAACCGGCTAAGATAAAGACCATGCCTCCTGCCAGGTATCCCGACATCGATTCTGGTGCTATTAAATAGAGTCCGAGAAACACCCCCATGCTCGCAATGGTGGAGATACCATCCATATTATCGAGCATATTGATAGAATTCATGAGACCCACGATCCACAGCGCCGACACAACGATGCTAAGCAGATGGTTATCCAGGTTGATGACATATCCTCCGCCGATTAGGATGACAGCACAAACCACTTGGAACATGAATTTCTGGAGAGGGTTAGTGTTGAAGGCATCATCGAGCAGTCCGGCAATAAACGCCACAACAGCCGCCAAGAGCAGTGGCAGTAATCCGCCGGGGTTGCCTTGTGTTATCAGAGCCACCACCAGCAAAACGAGGAAGCCGATAAAAAAAGAGATACCACCTATGGTGGGTTTACTTTGAGCGCTCCAGCGCACTTGAATTTTCCCTTGTTGATCTTTTGTACCCAGCGTTTTCAAGAACTTCAGAAAAACCAGGTTTACCGCCCAAACGATGATGGCGATTGTAAAAAAGATCAAGAAAGTCATGCCTTCTCCTCCGCAAACTCGAAAGGAGAGTTGAAATCTTTAAACAGAGGGGCGGCGGCATCTTTCTTCGACAAAATCGGACTATCGATGCCCCATTGAATGCCCAAATCGGCATCATCCCAGCGCAGCGCCATTTCTGCATCTTTGTTGTAAGGCGCAGAGCATTTGTAGCTAAACACCGTATTTGGTTCGAGTACTAAAAATCCATGAGCGAACCCTTCGGGGATAAAAAACTGCAGTTTGTTTTCCTCAGAAAGAATGATTGACGCATGTTGTCCGAATGTTGGAGAACCCACTCTCAAATCTACTGCGATATCGAGCACCGCTCCTTTTACCACACGCACCAGCTTCGCTTGAGCATGGGGCGGAACTTGAAAATGAAGTCCGCGCAGCGCGTGCTTTACCGACAAAGATTCATTGTCTTGAACAAACTTAATCTTAAGTCCTGTTTCAGCTTTAAAGAGCGCCTCATTGAACGGTTCAAAGAAGTACCCTCTTTCATCTGTAAACACCGTTGGCTCTATAACCAACAGTCCGCTTATTGCCGTTGAAGAAACGATCATTTTTTCTCCCTCCTTGGTTTAGTCGGTTCATTGTAGTAACCATCGCCATAGGCCGAACGATAGCCGTAGCCATATCCATAACCATACCCATAGCTATTGGTGTATCGGCTTCTTTCCAGATCGATTCCGTTGAGAATGACAGACAGTTTTCGGATGTGGTTTTCATTGATCAGTCTATCCGCATTTTGGATAAACTGTTTTTTCGAGAAATCGGCTCTAAAGATGTAAAGAGGATAGTCGGCTTCTTGAATAATTGGCAAACCGTCGGTTACCAATCCAACAGGCGGAGTATCGATCACAACCAAATCGTATCTTTTCTTCAGTTCTGCCAACAGATCTTCCATTGGTTTGCTGATGATGAGTTCACTTGGATTTGGCGGCACGGGTCCGGCAGTGATGTAATCAAGGTTTTCTACTTCACTGTGATGAATCGATTCTTCGAGGGTAGACTTACCGATTAGCAATGTGCTCATACCAACCGTGTTGGCTACTTTGAAACCCTTGTGCACTTTCGGCTTCCGCATATCGAGATCTACCAAGACCACTTTCTTACCTGAGAACGCGAATATCCCTGCGAGGTTCATGGCTACGAACGTTTTCCCTTCGCCAGAAATGGTTGAGGTTACGGCGGCCATTTTGCTACCCTCCGTGTTGTCGATGAATTGGAGGTTCGTCCGAATCGATCGAAACGCCTCAGCAATCATCGATTTCGAATTTTCTTTTACGATGAGCATCGACGTTTCAATCTCTACCTTATGGCGAGGGATGATCCCGAGGGTAGAAATGGATGCATTCGACAGGCGGACGATCTCATTCAATGTCGTTATCTCATTGTGCAGTAAATAGCGAATTGAGATTAAGACAAACCCGAGGACAATACCTGACAGCAGGAAAGAAATCACGATCAGATCTCGTTTTGGAGCTATTGGCGTTGCTGGCAATTGAGCCTCTTCGAGAATTTGGTTTTGGCTAACGAAACCCTCTTTTGAAATGCGGTATTCGATGCGTTTTTCGAGGAGCATCGTGTAGTACTTCTCATTGATCGTGAACAAACGTTCTAGGCGTGCGAATTCAAGTTCTTTCGTAGGCAAACCGTAGTAGATTTGTTCTACCTCACTAAGTTTCGCGTAATTTTCTTTCTTTCGGATTTCAATTTTTTCTTGCAGTGCGAGAATGGTTTCAACTACCAATTTCTTTTGCACCCCTATTTGATAATCGAGTCCGCGTATTTTGTGGTTATCTGGTGTAACCGTATAAAGAGCTTCTTCTCTATCGAGCAAAAGTCGCTGCAGCGTCCCGAGCAATCCGCTAAGCGCCCCTTCATACTGCGACCCAGCCACCAAAGGCACCAAGTTATAAATCTCAACTTCAGAGGCACTTTTCTTTGCTAGTTCCTTAACCTCGTTTAAGATTTTGTCTTCAACCTCAAGCGAGATGACCCTGTTTTCGATGTCATTGAGTCGATCGAGATAAACCCCACTGATTCCCTTTAGGTCGTTGATTTTATTCTCTTGCTTGTAAGCATTGAGCATTACTTCAGAAGTGCGCAGCTTTTCGAATACAGTATCGATTTGTGCATCGATAAAAGCAAGAATATTTTCATCACTTCGCTGTCTATTTTCGAGATCGAAATGGATGAACTCATTTGAGAGCGCCGTTACGAAATCTCGTGCCAGATACGGGTTGTGATCTTTGAATCGAATTTGGATTGTTTTCGCTGTATTGTTAAGCACACGTACTTCTAATCCGCGGGTAAACTTGGAAGGAAGCGTTTGCATGTTGTTGATGCGGAAGAACAGCTCGTATTCATTCATCAAGCCACGTACATCATCTTCATTGATTACTACTAGACGGAAACGCATTTCTTCTAGATCGATGTACTCGTTTACTTGAAGTCCGGGATATGTTTTATTGAGCACAGTAAGGTTGAAAGACAGGTCATCGTTGAACTCAAGCATCAGTGGCTTGTTGAGCACTCGTTTGTTCTTCAAAGTATCGAGCTCAATGCGGTACGGAGAGAGAATATAGTGGTCGTTGGTAAGAATTTCACCCTTTGCCGAGTAGCTAATTTCGACAGGTATTTTGGTGAGCGTTCTTTCGATCAAGAGCTTCGATCTTATCAATTCAACTTTCGCTTCGATGGAGTTATCGCCCACGAATTGATTGACATTTAAAACACGATTGGCGCTATCATCTTCACCAAGTTGAAGCGTAGTTTGGGCTTCAAAAACTTCGGGAGTGTATCGCAGGTATAGGTAGGCAGCAGCAACAGAAACCACTCCAAGAAAGACAAGCCACAGCATCGACTTTCGCAGGATATGCAAGAAAAGTCCGAGATCGAACTCATGAGAAAAGTTCGTCAGTCTTTCCTTGTAGTCGTTGCTATTGATGTTTTCCTTCATGCCTAGAAGGTACCAATAAGGATAGCGTAAATCAATGCGACACCAGAAACCAAAGTAACAAAAGGCGCCACATCTTTGAGAATCTCTCCGGCGATTTCAGGCACAGGTTCTACGTAAATGACATCGTTGGCTTGCACCAACATATTCGCGTATTTTATTCCTTCTATTGTTGAAAGGTCCATCAGATAGACTTCATTCTTAAAATTGGTTGTCCGAATTAGTTTTATGCGACGGGCATTTCCTCTCAGGGTTACGCCACCGGCTTGGGCAAGACATTCGATAACAGTGGTATTTCTGTTTGTGAGGGGGACAACAGCTGCTGTTCCGCCATTTCCAGGGAATACGATGACCCGTTTGTTCACTACTTCAACTATGGCAAACGGATCATTATAGAAATTCGCAT
>JANRAA010000150.1 GCA_030728235.1 Flavobacteriales bacterium | reverse complement strand
GCCCATGATGACGCCAACCAAGGTGCCGCCGATAATGTCGGAAGGGTAATGCACGCCCAGGTAAATGCGACTGTAGGCAATCAATGCAGCCCATACAAAAAGCCATCTCCATCTTTTCGCGTGGCCCATGAGCCAAAACAGCACGGTGGCAATGCCGAAATAATTTGCGCTATGCGAAGAAACAAATCCGTATTTCCCGCCACGATACTCTTGGCCACTAAAGTCGGTAACGGTATGCACCTCATGGCCTATTTCTAGGTTGTGCGTTGGTCTGTATCGTTTTACCTGTTTCTTAATTACCCACGTCGATGCCCCATCGGTGAGTCCAACGGTCAACGCCAGCGTTCCAAACACAATGATGCGGTTGCGACTGCCTGGGTAGCGTTTGGCCAGGTGGAATATGAAAAAGGCAAAAAGTGGAAACCAAAACCAACCTTGACTAACGAGGTACATCAGGGTGTCTAGCCAAGATGTATGCAGTCCGTTCAAATAAAGGAATAGCTGTTGGTCAAACGACTCCAGTTTTTCAATCATGAGAAGAAGCGTACAGTTCGTCTACCTGCTTTTGATATTTAGCTAAAATTGGTTTTCGCTTCAACTTCAATGTCGGAGTAAGTTCTCCACCGTCAATGGTAAAGGGCTTGGTGAGGAAAATACATTTCTTTACGCGTTCCCAATGTCCAAACGACTCCATCAATCCATTGATATCTTTCCAAATGCGATCTGTCACGCGTTTGTCGGCAATCATTTCTTCGTCAGAGGTAAAGGTGATTTCATGTCTGCGACACCATTCTTTCAATGCGTCAAAGGCAGGCACTATTAGCGCACTTGGGTGTTTTTGTCCTTCACCAACAATCATACACTGCTCAATAAACAGCGATGCTTTCAGCGCATTTTCTAGAGCTTGCGGAGCGATGTACTTACCACCTGAAGTTTTGAAAATCTCTTTTTTACGATCGGTGATTCTCAAAAAACCGTCTTCAATCACACCTATATCCCCTGTGTGGAACCATCCGTCTTTTAGCACTTCAGCAGTAGTTTCCGGATTTTTGTAATAACCCATCATTACGTTTGGTCCTTTGCAAAGAATTTCTCCGTCTTCAGCAATGCGCACTTCCACATGGTCAATTGGCTTTCCAACAGAACCTATGCGAAGCATGTTTGGAGTGCTTAGGGTGTTCACAGATATCACGGGTGAGGTCTCTGTAAGTCCGTAACCCTCATATACTGGAACTTGAATGGCATTGAAAAAGCGCGCCAAACGGGCTTGCAATGCGGCACTTCCAGATGCCACGGCTTTAATTTCAGTAAGCGCGAGTGCTGCTCTAATTTTCGAGTAGACCAATTTATCGGCAATTCCCAATTTCATTTTATAGAACGCGCCGTTTGCATTGCCCGGTTCCCATTGCAGTGCAACATCTACTGCCCAATTGAAGATAACGGTCTTCAATCCACCTGCTTTTTGTCCGTTCGCTACAATGCCATCATAAAACTTCTCCAGCAATCGCGGCACGGCAGTAAACATATGCGGTTGGCTGATTTGAAGGTCTTCTTTTATTGTTTCTAGGCTTTCAGCGAAATAAATGGTTGCACCGTTGTACATGTACAAGTAATGCAACATGCGCTCGAAGATGTGACAAACGGGCAAGAAACTCAATACGCGGAAGGTATGGCCTTCTGCTTGAGGCAATCGCTTGGTCGAATCGACGGCGTTGCTGGCAATGTTGCGGTGACTCAACATTACTCCTTTCGGAAGTCCTGTTGTTCCCGAGGTATAAATCAACGTCGCTAAATCGTCTTGGTCGATTTTTTCGCGCATGTGTTCCAAGATTTTGTCATCTCCTGAAACACCTGATTTCAATACTTCTTGCCACGATTTTCCTGTTGTTGGCTCAAAAGAGTACACTTCCTTGAGTTGCGGCAAGCTTTCTCTTACGCTGCTAACTTTATCGTAAATCTCTTGGTTGGATACGAAACAATACTTGGCTTCACTATGCCCCAAGATGTACTCGTAATCTTTCGGTGTCATGGTAGGATAAATAGGAACGTCAATCGCACCTATTTGCAAAATGCCGTGATCACAAATGTTCCACTCACAGCGATTGTTGTGTGAAATCAAGGCGATTTTGTCTCCGGGTTGCACGCCAAGTGCTAATAAGCCGTGCGACAATGCATTCATGTTCGCTACAAATTCGGCGGTAGAATAGGTTTTCCATTCGCCCATGTACCTGGAAGTCATCATCACTTCCATCGGTGCCTGCCTCAATTGAAATAGAGGGAATTCAAATAGTCTTGTCGGTTTATCCATGTCTGACCTATATTTTTCTGAGCGGAAGATAAAGCAAATACGATTTCGAACTAATTAATCAACTACTAGATGTCTTAAAATGTTCGAACCTTTCACTATTTTCGATTGAAATTAGCTTGATATGCTTGAATAAAAAATACAATTCAAGCTTGAACTTCGAAAAACCCAAATCTATGATTCGCATTTTACCGCTTGTATTCTTCGTTCTTCCGTTTTTATCGTTCGGACAATTAGAACATTGTGGTTTCGATCTTTATCTGCAACGTCAGGAAGCACGAAATCCGGGTTTCAAAGACCAATTCCTGAGTTTTTGGAACCACGCTCAACCGTCAGCTTCAGTGAATAACAGAAACACGGTGTATGAGATACCTGTGGTCTTTCATATGGTATACAATGCGGATGATCAGAATCTGTCTGATGACGTATTCTTGTCGCAACTGGAAATTCTAAATGCTGACTTTCGCCGCACAAATGCAAACGCGGTAAATACCCGTGAAATCTTCTTGCCTCTGGCTGCGGATGCAGAAATAGAGTTTGTCTTGGCTACGGTCGATCCTGATGGAAATCCAACTACAGGTATCAACCATGTTCAAACAGATCGGAATGGGTTTGAATTGGATATTTTTGGTGTGGAAAACACGCTAGATGAAGTGAAGTTTTCCGCCACTGGTGGAGTCGATGCTTGGGATACGCAGCGCTATGTGAATATTTGGGTTTGCAATATTCTCGATACCGGGTTTGGTCAACTGTTCGGCTTGGCATATCCTCCAACTGGGGCGCCTACATTCGCCGGGTTGATAGATACGGTTGAAGATGATGTTGCCGGTGTCATTCTTCACTATACCGTAGTCGGAGACAACAATCCAACTGCTGATGATGATGGGATCGTTTTTAACAACAACGGACGAACATTAACGCATGAAATGGGACACTATCTGGGGCTCAGACATATTTGGGGTGATGGTTTTTTCAATGGCTGTGCTGCTGATGATGGTATTTCAGATACACCAAATCAAGACCAAGCGTCGAACTACAATTGCAACTTCGCAAACAATACATGCACCGATGCCGCCGACGATATGCCAGATATGGTTGAGAACTACATGGATTACAACGAGGATGATTGCTACAATATGTTCACTGCTGAACAAGTGGCAATGATGCGCTTTTGTCTTGAAGAACTGCGTCCTGAATTGATTGAAGGTCAGTTTGTTGCTATCGATGAGCAAGCCGCTTCAACGTTGTCGGTTTTCCCAAATCCAGCGAATGATATGGTCTCAACGGTGTGCAAAGCACAGATGGTGGAGGTGCTCGATGCACGTGGTCGGGTGCTGAAAAGACAAGCGCATGGTGGCGGAAAACTGTCGATCAATGTCGCTGAACTTCCAGTTGGATTCTATCTTTTGTCGTTGCAAGGAGAATCTAAAATCGGGAAGTTCGTGATCCAGAGGTGAGGTGTCCTTTCAATTGAATGACTAACTTTGCCGCAAATTTCAGACATGACAAACATTGCAGTTATAGGCGCAGGAACCATGGGAAATGGTATCGCCCACGTTTTTGCCCAAAGTGGTTTTAAGGTTACTCTCATCGATGTCAGAGAAGAGGCGCTTGCGAAAGCATTGGCTACGATCGACAAAAACCTTGGTCGCATGGTGGCGAAGGAAATCATAACCGAAAGCAACAAGGCCGAAACGTTAGGTCGCATCGCTACTTCTACAAACCTTGCCACAGCTGTTTCAAATGCTGAACTTGTGGTGGAAGCTGCAACCGAGAATGTCGATCTTAAATTGAAGATCTTCCGCGATATGGATGCGAACGCTCCAGCAAATTGCATTTTGGCCACGAATACGTCGTCGATTTCAATTACGCAAATTGCAGCCGTAACAGGTCGTCCAGATAAAGTAATCGGCATGCACTTCATGAACCCAGTGCCAGTGATGAAATTGGTAGAGGTAATTCGCGGATATGCAACTTCTAATGAGGTGACTGAAAAAATCATGGATCTAAGCAAGAAGCTGGGCAAGGTGCCTGTGGAAGTGAACGATTACCCTGGTTTTGTCGCGAACAGAATTCTGATGCCGATGATCAACGAAGCCATCATCACTCTCTTTGAAGGTGTAGCTGGAGTTGAAGAAATTGATACGGTTATGAAACTCGGAATGGCGCATCCCATGGGTCCGCTTCAATTGGCAGATTTCATCGGACTAGATGTCTGCTTGAGCATCATGCGCGTGCTTCACGATGGTTTCGGTAACCCGAAATATGCTCCTTGTCCGCTGCTCGTTAACATGGTTGCCGCTGGCAAAATGGGTGTGAAAAGCGGCGAAGGGTTCTACTCTTGGGGCCACGGGACGAAAGATTTAATCGTGTCGCCGAATTTCAAATAAGCAACATACAATCTTACTTTAGGGTATCTTCGGATACCCTTTTTTATGTCGCAACGCAAAATCATTCATATCGATATGGATGCGTTTTTCGCCTCGGTTGAACAACGCGATAATCCTGAACTCCGCGGAAAGCCTGTGGCCGTGGGAGGCTCGAGCTCAAGGGGTGTTGTTGCGGCTGCAAGCTACGAGGCGCGTGCGTTCGGCGTTCGTTCGGCCATGCCTTCTACTTTGGCGGCGCGTAAATGCGCAGATCTTATATTCGTCCGCCCGCGTTTCGATGCCTACAAGG
>JANRAA010000149.1:907-5032 GCA_030728235.1 Flavobacteriales bacterium | reverse complement strand
ACAAACAGTATCGCCACTGGGCGTGCACGTCGCTGGCAGCTTTCAAGGGTGGAGCCCCGGCAGCACAGCCATGACCGACAATGGTGATGGGACCTGGTCGGCCACAGTGCAAGTAAATGCTGGACTTACTATCGAATACAAATACATCAACGGCAACGATTGGCCCGGTGCAGAGACAGTGACGGTTGATTGCGGATCTTCAGATGGGTTCGGAGGCTTCAATCGCTTCCATCAAACGGCAGCAAACTCGGCATCTATTCCTGCTCATTGCTTCGGCGAGTGCGCCGCATGCATCCTGCCAGCTGTCGATGTTACCTTCCAAGTCGATATGTCGCAACAAGTTGTAGATGCAGCAGGTGTGCATATCGCTGGTAGCTTCCAGTTGTGGGATCCGTCGACAGACGCTATGACCGACAACGGAAACGGTATCTGGAGCTACACTGTCGCACTTGTGCCTGGTACTGAGTTAGAATACAAGTTTGTAAACGGAAATGCATGGGGGCAAGAAGAGGCAGTGCCTGTGGAATGCGCAACTGGCGGAAATCGTTCTTTGCTCGTTCCTTCTTCTCAACTTACGTTGGATGTGGTATGTTTCGCGGCATGCGCCGATTGTCAGTTGGTGCCATTTCCGGGTTGTATTGATGTCGGAGCAGCCAACTACAACGCTGCTGCAAATGAAGACGATGGATCGTGTGTTTACACATTGACATTTTTGTTGGATATGAGCGAAACAAGTGTGCTACCTGAAGGTTTGCACCTGGCGGGTAACTGGCAAGGTTGGGATCCGACGTCGATTGAGATGCCTGAATTGCTCGGCGGGGTATATGTGTACACAACAACGTTTACCCCAGGATATGTGATCGAATACAAGTATGTGAACGGCACCGACTGGAGTCAGGCGGAGGCTGTGCCTTTGGATTGCGGTGTGCCAGATGGTTTCAATGGTTACCAGCGTACCTATACCACCATCGCGAGTGCCGACACAATTCCGTTGCATTGCTTTAGCTCGTGTGTGGCTTGCTCTGGTTGCAGTGGCGAACAAGGTTGCACCTACCCACTGGCGGTGAATTATAGTCCGACTGCTGAAGTAGACAACGGCTCGTGCGAATTCCCAGGATGCACAGATCCATCGGCGATTAACTTCTCCATGCTTGCGAATTTAGACGACGGTAGCTGTGTGTTCGCTGCGTCATTTTGCGGAGAAAATACTGTTTGGGATCCAGTTCTACAGCAATGCATCCCAGGTAGTTTATGCCAAGGCGATTTCAATTTCGATGGTTTCGTAAACTCAGGTGATTTACTACAATTCCTTTCAAACCTCGGAACCGCTTGTCCGTAAGTGTACTTTACCTCGTTTCTCTTTAGTATCTTTGTCTCTTTATTAAAGGTGAAAGCCACATGACGAAGCTGAATATAGTGCTGTTTGGCCCTCCAGGGGCAGGCAAGGGCACTCAGTCAGAAAAGCTGATTGAGCGATACCAACTGGTGCATCTAAGCACAGGCGATATTTTTCGCGCAAACATCAAAGGTGAAACGGAGTTGGGTAAATTAGCGAAAAGCTATATGGACCGCGGTGCACTTGTTCCTGATGAGGTAACCATTAAAATGCTTGAGTCTGAAGTCAACAAACACCCTGAATCAAATGGGTTTATATTCGACGGTTTTCCGCGCACTGGGGCGCAAGCTCTGGCGCTTGATGCTTTCCTAGAATCACATGATACGGGTATTGTAGCCATGTTGGCCCTTGAAGTGCCGGAAGAAGAGCTGCGTGCTCGTCTGAAAAATCGCGCACTAACAAGCGGTCGCGCCGACGACGCCAATCCTGACGTAATTCAAAACCGCATCAACGTCTATAACAACGAAACTGCACCCGTTGCTGAATACTATCGCTCCCAGGGGAAATACCAAGGAGTTGTAGGTGTGGGTACAATTCAAGAAATTTCTGAACGTCTTTTTGACGCAATTGATCAGCACGCCTAATGGCTAATGAAAACTTTGTTGACTATGTGAAAATCTGCTTCAAATCTGGTAAAGGTGGAGCAGGTAGCATGCATTTTCACCGCGATAGAACGACCGCCAAAGGTGGTCCAGATGGAGGAGATGGTGGTCGTGGTGGTCACGTTATTTTGAAAGGTTCGCGGAACGTGTGGACGTTGCTTCACTTGAAGTACCGCAAGCACATCAGCGCCCAAGACGGTGGAGGAGGAGGTAGCAACCTTAAATTCGGTGCCCAAGGGGCCGATGAAGTTGTTGAGGTGCCCATTGGTACCATCGCGAAAGATGCTGAAACGGGTGAAGTGCACTTTGAAATTACTGAAGACGGACAAGAAATTATTCTTATGCCAGGCGGTAGAGGCGGATTGGGTAACGATCACTTCAAATCATCTACCAACCAAACGCCTCGCTACGCTCAACCAGGTGAAGAGGGCATTGAGGCATGGAAAATATTGGAGCTGAAACTCCTAGCTGATGTCGGACTCGTTGGTTTTCCAAATGCAGGGAAATCGACTTTGCTTTCGGTTGTGTCAGCCGCAAAACCAGAAATCGCCGACTATCCGTTTACAACGCTGCGTCCGAACTTGGGTATCGTGTCATACCGCGATCACCGATCGTTTGTAATGGCCGACATACCAGGAATCATTGAAGGGGCTTCGCAAGGTAAAGGACTTGGTATTCGTTTCTTGCGCCACATAGAACGCAACTCACTGCTGCTGTTCATGGTGCCAGCAGATTCTAACGATATCAAGAAAGAATACGAGATTTTGTTGAATGAACTCAAGGAATATAACCCTGAGATGCTTTCGAAAGACCGCATTTTGGCCATCACCAAAATCGATATGCTTGGCGAAGAACTCATTGACGAAATGAAGCCACTCTTGCCAACAGGTTTGCCGTGTGTGTTTATTTCTTCGGTAGCAGGATACGGCATTACCGAGCTGAAAGATTTGATTTGGCAGACGCTAAACAAACCCTTTGGTGAAGGTGCTGAGTGGTAAGGTTATTCGCCCTGCTTACGTGCCATCTTGGTCTTAAACCACTCGTCCCACTTATATTGTATTTCTTCATTGGTGCCGTGCTCGGTCTCTTTGTCGTACCTGCCCTGTGCTAAATCCATCTCGCTGTAAAATGCCTGAAAGATTTCCTGCACTTGCACCTGTAAATTGCCTTCCATAAACATGTCGGCGTCAACTTCGAATTCTTTTAGCGCATCTTCCATAAGCTGCGCGTAAATTACGGTGATGTAAAAATGTCCGCGCTCGTGCTTCAAAAGGTTATCATTCATGAAGTCTACGTGCACCCACGATTTAGCAGATGAGAAAAAGGGTATGATCGAGATGTCTACCTCTCCGTCGGGAGCTGTTACTTCATAACGTATCCCTGTGTGTGAAAAGGCCTTGTACAACTCAGGCACTCCTGTGCGGCGGGTAAAGTCGTTCCACGTAAGTTCAACACCTGGTTGCCAAACGATTTCGTCGGTCAACGGCTGTGAACCAGAAAGAAATAGGAGTAGAAATAATGTAATCATGGTATGGGCTTCTACGAAAAATATCCACATTTGTTGCAAATATAAGTCCATTTTGATCCGTAATCTTTTGCTGAATATCTCCGATGAAGTGTCTGACGCTCAGTCTGAAGGCCGTCCGATCGTTGCCTTGGAGTCTACCATCATCGCCCATGGAATGCCTTTTCCTGAAAATTTTGAAACAGGTCGCGATTTAGAAACTATCATCCGCAACCAAGGTGCTGTGCCTGCTACCATTGCGGTGTTCGATGGGAAGATATGTGTCGGACTATCCAATGAACAGCTGCATCGGCTCGCTACCGAAAAATGCATGAAACTGTCGCGTCGTGATTTACCTTTTGCACTGGCTCAAAAAAACAACGGTGCAACAACGGTGGCCGCTACGATGATTGGCGCTGCCTTAGCAGGTATTCGGGTTTTTGCTACAGGAGGAATTGGGGGCGTACACCGCGGTGCTGAAACTTCGTTCGATATCTCAGCTGACCTCTCTGAACTTGCTCAAACACCGGTTGCTGTTGTATGCGCTGGGGCAAAATCGATGCTCGACCTGCCGAAAACGATGGAGTACCTCGAAACCCAAGGCGTACCCGTTATCGGCTATC
>JANRAA010000149.1:0-897 GCA_030728235.1 Flavobacteriales bacterium | reverse complement strand
AGGTAGCAACGGTGCTGCAAGCGCAATGGCAGTTGGGATATCCAGGTGGCGCCATCATCGCCAACCCAATTGATGCTGTACATGCCATTCCTTACGAAGAAATAGAGAAATTCATTGACGATGCTCTCACTGAATGCGAAAGCCTCAACATCCGTGGGAAAGCGGTAACGCCTTTTCTTTTGAAGCGTGTTTCTGAACTCACATCCGGACGGTCATTAACAGCCAACAAAGCTCTCGTACGTAGCAATGCACGCCTAGCTGCACAAGTAGCAGCAGCTCTCACATCCGCCGGTTGAGGCGAAAAATTGAAAAACTGTAGGGTGCAACCGCGGTACATTGGCTTTTTTGCGCATTTCGGGCTACTTTTGCAACTATAATTCTCCTAACCCCATCAATGCACATGGCTAAAGAGGCTCTATCTGCTCCAACCTTTACTGAAGAAGAACTGCGCGAACAATTGCTGGCTGATTATAGAATCGCTTGCAGAAGTCGAGAAGCATCTTTGCTCGGACGTAAGGAAGTACTTACTGGAAAAGCAAAATTTGGAATTTTTGGCGACGGAAAAGAAGTGGCGCAACTCGCCATGGCCAAGCAGTTTCAACATGGCGACTTTCGATCGGGATACTACCGCGATCAAACGTTCATGATGGCGCTTGACCTGCTTACGGTGAAGGAGTATTTCGCAGCGTTGTACGCTCACCCAGATAGTGATGTGGAGCCTGCTTCTGGCGGTCGGCAGATGGGTGGTCACTATTCTACACGCAGCCTCGATAAGAATGGTGAGTGGAAGAATTTGATGGAGCAGTACAATAGCTCGGCTGATATTTCGCCAACAGCCGGACAAATGCCGCGCCTGCTCGGATTGGCACAAGCGAGTAAAATTTACCGCAACAATCC
>JANRAA010000148.1 GCA_030728235.1 Flavobacteriales bacterium | reverse complement strand
AAAATGGTGAACCTGTTAACTTAGCTACGTTACTGCAGGTGTTACGCATCTTAAGTCTATTGCATGTGTTCGATGCTTTTCACATAGAAAAAGTGATCAGTCCGCTGGCAATCGTCAAAGAAGCTAAACTTCAACGTCGGCGCGCTAGTCGGCGCAAAAAAGGCCCTACCAACGAATCTGAATGGTGATATGGACGCTGCTGAAATAAACATTTGGGGAAGCCAAGTTGGGGCTGTTGTGTGGGATGACAGAACGGGATATGCCACTTTCGAATTCACAGAGTCGTTTAAACGGTTGGGGTGGGACATTGCGCCTATCTTCATGCCTGTTGCTAATAGACAAAGCATTTACAGCTTTCCATCATTGCGACAACAACCAGGGACTGCCTTCGACACATTTAAAGGGTTACCCGGTTTGCTTGCAGATGTCTTGCCTGATCGATATGGCAACGAGTTGATCAACCTTTGGCTTGCTCAACAAGGCCGACCGATCAACAGCATGAATCCTGTTGAAACACTTTGCTTCATTGGCTCACGTGGAATGGGTGCGCTCGAATTTACCCCGAGCAGATTCAACGACTCGCAAAGCAGCTTTTCACTCGAAGTTGAAAGCTTGATCGAGGTCGCCCAGCAAGTTCTGAGTAGCAAACAATCGTTTTCGACCAACATCAACGAAGAAAAAGAAAGGGCATTGCTCGACATAATTCGCGTAGGGACATCAGCCGGAGGGGCACGTCCGAAAGCAGTCATCGCATACAATGAGAAAACGGGCGATGTGCGTTCCGGACAAGCTGCAGCACCTAAAGGATTTGAGCATTGGATGATCAAACTTGATGGGGTATCTGATGTCCAATTGGGTGCTACCCATGGCTATGGCAGAGTTGAAATGGCATACTACAAAATGGCGATCGATTGCGGCATTGAGATGATGCCTTCACGTCTGCTTGTTGAAAATGATCGCGCACACTTCATGACAAAACGCTTTGATCGAGAAGGAAACAATACCAAACACCACATTCAGACTTGGTGTGCCATGCAGCATGTTGACTTCAACCTTGTGACAAGCTTCAGCTACGAGCAGCTATTTCAAACCATGCGTGTGCTGCGTTTGCCATATTCACAAGCAGAACAAATGTTCAGACGTATGGTATTCAATGTAATTGCTAGAAACTGCGACGACCACTCCAAAAACTTCGCTTTTCGCTTGAAAAAAGATCAGAACTGGGAACTTGCACCTGCCTACGATCTTTGTCATGCTTACCGTCCAGACAGCCAGTGGGTCAGTCAGCACGCTCTAAGCATCAATGGAAAACGAAAAGAAATTAACCGAAACGATTTACTAAAGGTTGGTGAAAACATCAAAATCGGCCATTCGAATTGGACAGAAATCATCGATCAGGTTTCACACGTCGTCAGCAACTGGAAAACCTATGCAGATGAAACCGAAGTAAACCCAAAACTACGGGATCAAATTTGGGAGACGCTGATGACTCTGTAATTTACTCTATCAACGCTTTGCTGTAATAGACACAATCAACCAGATCTGGGCTATCAACCAATGCTGGATGTCGAAACTCCCCTCTCCTAGTCATTCCAATACGTTCCATAACCTTAATTGACGGAACATTAGCGCTTGGGGCCACGGCATAGACTTCGTTCAAGTCAAATTTTTCAAGAAAAACCAAAACAGCATTAGCGCCCTCTTGGGCATATCCTTTTCCCCAAAACTCTGGCAATAAGCGCCAGCCCAGATCAACGCAGGGTGTAAAAGGAGCTTCAAAGTCTTGATGACTGGCACCGATGAATCCAATGAAATCTCCACTTGTCAGCTCATCGACGACAAAATAACAGAAGCCATGTGTTTGCTGATGATTTTGCACTCGTTCAATAAATGCCCTGCTTTGTTCTCGGGTTTGCACCGAAGGAAAAAAACGCATCACATCTTCATCCGCATTCATGCGCGAAAAAGCATCTAAATCGCTCTCTTCCCAAACACGAAATCCCAAACGAGAACTCTCGAAAATGTAATTTGGTTGTTTCATAAACGCCCCTCCCCGATCAAAGAATGAATCGATAAATATTTTTCAGACCCGACGAATAAAGTTCTGAAGGGTGCAAAAGTAAGTTTCATTCATCAATCTTCCTTGAGCAAAAAAAGGCCCCACAATTTGCAGGGCCGTTAAATCTGATAATCGTTATTTCTTGTGGTGGTATTTGAACTCTCCTGAGTGGGTATAGACATCCTTGATGCGCCCCACTTTTCCATTATTTAGCTGGCTCCAGAAGTTTTCGATACTTCCGTTATTGGTGTCATCCCAACCAAATGAAAAAGTATCAAAACCTTTGAGATCCACGGTGTAAAAAACACTCTGTCGGCATTTTACAGTGGTATATGAAAAGGTGAGTTTCAAATGATCGATTGTCCCATTCCGCTCTTTGCATTTGGTAATTAAAACAGTCAACCCGCAATTGAATGCATCCTTGAATTTCACAAATAGTTCGCGCTCCGTTTCTTCTTTTCTGATCGTATAATGGTGCATCATCCCTTCACCAGCAGTCACCAAAGTATCGATTAAATAGAAGCTGGAATTGATTCGATCTAGAGATTGATGCTGCAAATCTTGCAAATTTGCCCCACCAATTAACTCTCCAGTTTGGAGTTTGGAGGTATTCAACACCAAAGGTTCATTCTTCAAACGAGAAGTATCACTACTGCTCTTTCTCATATTATTCTTTTCTTCAACTTTCAGACTTGCCTTTTGATGTAGGGTGTCTGCCACAGGCTGAACCGCGCGAGTGAACATCTCTTTTTCATTGCTGTTTGGCTTCAATGTATCACCTATTGCCAATACTGAAGGAATATTTTGAAACGGTGTGCCGGCGCTTTTCTCAAATGAATTTGAACTCAAAAGCGCGCACAATAATGCCGAGCCGATCAATGCTCCTATCAGTATTTTCAAACCAAAACCTGATTTTCTTGGTAATGGCACTGGTTGACCCGCTATTAGTTGTCCTACGTATTCTACGTTCACTTCTAAACGAAGGCTTCTCACAGCCTCAAATTGTCTGTTAATATCTGTCATGGCTTTCTCAATTAAAATAACATAGCAACGCTTGTCAATACTTGCTGAAGGTCAGCAGCGAGCGGCTCTAACTCATTCTTCAATTGCTTTCTCGCTCTGTGCAATCGCACCTTTATTGCGCTTTCGCTCACCCCTTTCATTTCGGCTATTTCAGAAATTGAAAAGCCAACTATTTCGAATAATTCGAGAGGTTCGCGCAATTTTGGCGACAAGTTCCTTAGCGACCGATACAAGAGCGCAGCATCCAAAGCAACATCAGCGCTTGGCGCTAGGTCGAGAAGTTTATTGAATGCTTTCTCATCAAACTCAGCTTTAAACTTCTTTCGTCGTGCTTTGGAATTCACGTGATTGATGGCAACCCGCATCAGGTATGCCATCAGAGCTTGTGGGTTACGAATCTTATCGAAATTGGAATAGGCAGCCAAAACCGACTCTTGCACCAAATCCTCCGTATCGATAATGCCATAGGAACGTGCGCTGCAAAAACGCGTAAAGCCATCATGCAAGGGAGCATAATGCTTCATAAATTCCGATTGTATGTTTTCACTATTTTGACTCATCATTGGAAAAGATGCCTATCTGAAAGATTGGTTACATGCTGTTTTAAAAAACTTCAATTAACCGAAAAGAAACTTAATAACGGCACTCCTAAAAATTCATGACCATATTTTGCAGTATATCTGCTACATTCGGAATAACAAACAACCGACATGAATAAAATCAAATGGTTTCTAGGCGAATTCTTTGTTGTTGTGGCTGGAGTATTGGTAGCCTTCGGTTTGAATGGCTATTACAATCAGCTTCAAGAAAAAGACAAAGAACGCGCATACCTAACGCGTATCAATGAGGATTTTGAAAACAGCATTGAAATGCAAGAAGTTGCCATTGAGCATCAACGCGAAAGTGTTCTAGCTGGTTCAATGGTGCTGCGAGCAGCCTACTCTGATTCGCTGCCTGATTCAAAAACGTTGGTGAACAATCTTTTCAGATTCATGCAATTCAGCGCAGGAAGTCAGATTTCATCTACCTTGAAATCTCTGGTTTCAAGTGGTGACTTACAACTCATCAAAGATGATAGCATTCGCGTTTCACTGAGTAAAATGTCTTCGACAATTGATGTTCATGCTTCTAACATGGAACACATCTCTTACCAGTGGCTCATACCGGCTTTCGAAAGATTTTCGGATGAAGTGAATGTTAGCGATTTGCGTTTGAAATACCTGAAGCCAGAACTGTTAGAAGTCCTCGCAAAAGATTCGCTGCAAGGCGTTGCACCCGCTGATGAGTTGTTGGAAATTCCCGATATTGATTTCCAAAAAATGTTGAGGAGTCGCTCTTTCAGAGACGAAGCAACGAAATTCTTTATTGCCCAGCAGAACCTCTATCAACAAGAACTTGTTTTCCTTAATGAATTAAAGTCTGCTCGTGATTTGTTGCAAAGAAACCAAGCGGATTAGTCGCCTTGTGCGTTGATTTCGAGAGCCTCAGTCAACGGGAAAAAAAAGTGGGATACTTTCGCATCCCACTTCTTCTTTTGTCAAGCTACAAATTAACGTTCCACAATAAAACGTGTCGCAAAATTCATACTTTCTGAAGTAGCTTTAATGATGTAAGCTCCTTCAGCAAGAGAAGAGACGTCAATATTTGTAGATGAACTAGCAAATCCAATTTGGTTTACTAGCTCGCCGAGGGTGTTATAAATTTCAATCGAGAATGTGCCATTTGGCAATTCAAGTCGCAAAGTATTCTGAGTAGGATTCGGATATACGGTAAATTGAGCGTCATACAGGTTATTTGTCCCGAGAAAGATAACGGGCTCACTCAAAAACGTACACCCCCATTCATTGAATGCAAGCACTGTGTACGACCCTGCGTCTTCGGCTAAGAAAGTATTTCCAACTGCGTCGCTTATCCAATTGCCATCAAGGTACCACTGGTAGGTATTACCGGCTG
>JANRAA010000147.1:4037-5057 GCA_030728235.1 Flavobacteriales bacterium | reverse complement strand
CATTTGCTCAGCGCAGGGCACCTCAATGCTGTTTAGCGTTTCTGGAAACGTTGGAGATGTTGGTATATGGTTGGTAACAGACAATGACGGAAACATCGTGGCTACTTCCAACGTCGGAAGTATCAATTTCGATGGATTGTTGAGTGGTACGTATGACGTACAGCATTTATCAGGATTTGGAACCATTTCGAATGCATTTCTTGGAGACAATCTTGATGACATAGAAGGTTGTTTCGACATTTCGGGAGAGATCACCATTAACTTCACACAATTGAATGCTGGCGGAATCAATATCAATTCGCCATCTGTGTTTTGTGTTGGAGATGGAATTGAGGATGTTCTGCTTATATCCGCAATTGGACAAATCGGCGCAATTTCGCGTTATATCATGTTTAACGACTTGGGCGAAATGACATACATCGATGCCACTCTTCCTGCTGATCTGGATGGATTTGATGCTGGAGAGTATACAATCGCTTTGATGGTATGCGACGACCTTCCTTCTGGATTAACCTTAGGAAATACCACATCTGATCTTTCTGGATGTTACGATCTTTCTGGAATCGAGAGCATCAGTTTATTGACAGGGAATGGCTGTTCATGTTTGGCAGATGGCGGTAATGCGTCTTCAAGTCAAGCTACAGTTTGTTTGAATAGCCCCGCAACCACCGTCGATTTCAGTATCGCTTCAAACACTGGATCAAACTTCCAGTGGATCATCGCTGACGCGGATGGGAACATACTTGTCTTACCAACTGAAAACAACTTTGATTTTGCAACTTTGGCAGAAGGTAGCTATTCAGTATACGGATTGAGTTACGAAACGCTTGATGCAATGCCAGCAGTTGATGGCAACATTTCAGACATCATGGGCTGTTATGACCTTTCGAACGCTGTTGAAATCACCAATGAGCTCATTTCAGCGGGTGATTTCTCAATCAATGGTGAGACAGATACCTTTGGCATTTTTGGAGCTCCTGTAGATTTCACCGTTTCGAATGGAAGCAGTGTTGCTATTAC
>JANRAA010000147.1:0-4027 GCA_030728235.1 Flavobacteriales bacterium | reverse complement strand
GAGTAGTTCATATGACTTCGAAGATATCGGTCAGTTCAACATATATGCAGTAGCTACTGATGGAGATGTGACCGCGGTTGTGGGCGAATCGGTTTCTACCATTGCTTCAACCGCATGTTTTGCAATTTCAAATCTGGTAATGATAGATATCATCAGTTCAATTTCCGAGAACGAATTGATTCGGTTGAATGTCTACCCAAATCCGGTTGTTGGTACATTGGTGATTACCGCGGGTCAGACACTATCTGGATCTTTGGAAGTTTACAATTCAGTCGGAAAAATGGTATTTGTTCAGTCCATAAATTCTGATCGACTGGTTGTCGATTTTGAAATGTTCGAGGCTGGAATGTACATTATCGTTGTGAAGAGCAACGGTGTGGTAGTTGGCCGAGAAGTAGTTGTGAAAGGATAGAAGGATTTAGAGAATTGGGAAGCCGCCTTCGGGCGGCTTTTTTTTTACACCATTCATTTTCAATCACTTAAGCGATTTAAATATTATACGGGAAGTTACAAAAATCGGTTTTTTGCAACTTCCCGTATAATTCTTCTGTCTTAAAATTTGCGCGTTAAGAAGCCCCAAAAAGCGACTTTAAAACTCGAATACCAATTCCAAAATGGCCAAAAAATATTATCCGCTTTCTTGCTATTTTGCAACTTCCCGTATAATATTCTCAAGCCTCATTTAGGCCATTCAAGAATGATCTCATTATCGTTCCCTACCCCTTCCAAACACCCACAATCCCACCCTCAGAATAAAAAATGGAACCCAAATGAATTATCCGCTTTCTTGCAATTTTGCAACTTCCCGTATAATATTTCTCACCCAAAAAAAATCTGGGAAATCGCCTTTCGCAACTCCCCAGATCAATTCTTCTAACCTCGTCTCTATCGCATCAAAAGCACAGTCCCCTTCAACTCCACTCGCTTCGCAGTTGAAAAACTGCCTGCCTTAATAAAGTACTCATAAACCCCATTCGGAGCGTAATAGTCACTGCCTTTGTAATACCCCCCATCCCAAAGCTCAGTGATATCGTTGCTGCGGAAAATAATGTCTCCCCAACGATTCAATATCACCAACTCGAAATCATTCGGGTCAATGTCAGCGCCTTTTACGAAAAACACATCATTCACTCCATCGTTGTTCGGTGTGAAGGCATTCGGCGCATAAACAGCAAAAATATCGTTGATGGTCACATATGCACTCCAGACATTCTCACACCCGTTCGAATCTATTACCGTAAGTTGAGCATCATAAATTCCTCCAGCATCTGTAGGAAAGGTTATAACTGGTTCAGAATCAGTGCTGGTCGCGTATAAGCTGGTCCCGTCAAAAATCTGCCATGAATACGATAATCCTTGTCCAATAGATAAATCAGAAAAATAAATGGTCGGATCTTCTATCGTTGCTGGCTGAGGCGTTGCTGTGAAATGTGCCGTTGGTGGAGCAAACGCAACAAGGTAATTGTTAAATACCGCCTGGTTCGCACAGCCATTGACACTCTCTACAAAAACCTCAATGTCATAAATTCCAGGATTCTCGAAATAAGCATCGAAACTAACTTGGTTCGACGAGGTGCCTGTTTCATAGTTCCAATACAAGGTGCTCAAATCATAGGTGGCTGGATCGTTCAATAAAAACAGATTCACAGCCAATGGAGCACAACCACTCGTTGTATCAGCGCCTATCTGTATATTCATTGGTGCTTCGAAAGTCAATTCCATGCAGTCCTGAACGTCAGGTGTCTCACACTGATCTCCCAAAACCAGACAGATAGTACCCGGTGAATCTGGATCATAATCAAAGCTCTCTGTAAAACCTATCTGCTCTCCTCCTTGAAACCATGAATAGGTGTATGCGCCAAATCCTCCACTCACATCGATTACGTCGAGGTTGATGAAGCCCTCCGGACAAATCATGGCATCATCAATCACCTGCACCGATAGTGGGTCATAAATATCAGCAAACATCTCCTCTTCCTCTGAAACACAACCTCCAGGCGCTAAGGCATAAACCGAAATATTTTGTGGCGTCTGCATGTTGTTTATACTCGTCGACAATCCCTGTCCTCCGGTAGACCAAAAATATTGATAGCCTCCATTGAAATCGGTGGTGCTTTCTATCTGCACAGAAAGAAGCCCTCCGATACATACGGTGGTATCAGGTGAAATGGTGATGATTGGAACAGATACGAAAACATCCATCGGGGTGCTCAAGTCACAATCTTCATAGGTGATGGCGTATGAATAAACTCCACTTGGATCAACAGCTGGATCGAAAATCTCATCGGTAACATTCCCATCTGGGTCGAGCCAAACCCCTCCCAATGTGGGATTTCCTAGCAATTCTTCCATCATGTTGAATGAAGGCGCGTCAGGACATAACTGAATGTTCGTTGCTTGTCCGGGAAAAGGTAACGAGGGATCTAGCGTAACATCCATCTCATCGGAGCTGGCGCAGCCAGGATAACCCACGGGATAACCAGTCAAGGTATAAGTAACAGGGCCACTCACGGTTTCCAATATCGGATTGGCTAAATAAGGATCAGACAATCCGATAGCGGGCGACCATTGAAACAAAAACGGCATCTGATCGCCGTCCAAAGTTGCTGACAGTCCTACTGGGTCACATCCAAATTCGACATCCGGTCCGGCATTCACAAATGGAGCGATGAAAATATCTACAGTAATAGTTGTGTCGAACGTACATCCAAAATTGTTCGTTGCAAAATATGTGTAGTCGTAAGAACCTGTTTGATCAATCTCGATCTGTATAAAATCACATCCTGGGTCTTGACTGATGATATAAGGCCCTTCCCACCACGTGCTATCACAATCGAATCCGTAAACAGGTGTGAACGACAATAGATCTCCAAACAAGTCTGGATCAAAGTTGATTCCCCAGTCGAAAATAAATCCGTTATCAGAACCCCAACTATCACAAATCTCTACTTCCCAAGTTCCATTCAGCGGACAACCAACCAAATTGCTGAAGCTCTGAACACTTTCATATGTTCCTGACGCTATTGTACCACCAGAATTATCTTCCCATGTGCCATTCGTCGCATCCGGTGACCACCAATAATCATAACCAACTCCTGGATCTAAATCTCCGTCGTCATCAATAGGCTCACCAGCGAAGGTACCGCCTCCACCTTGTTGATGGACTATCACTGATTGCCCATTCGGACAAATAAAGGTGATGGTAATATCTCCAATAAACGAGTGCTCAAAATTGATGTAAAAACTGTCGATGTCGTCTTGAGATTGAATGGTCTGTCCTAAATCAAAATTCGAAAAAGTAACCTCATCACTAAAGCATTGCGTTTGATCATCAGGTATGAATAAAGCACCACCTAAATCGATGTTCGGTAAGTCATTCCACGGCTCACTAATCCAAAAATTCAAACTATCAGGAGCGTAAATACTATCGGGAATATTGAAATTAACACCCAAAAAATCGGAGCCACCTACGCACAAATCAAAACTAGGTGACAACAATGAGAAGTCTGGATAGGTAGAAACCAAAACGGTGTGATCTGGTAAATTCGCACTGTTGCAATCGTTATCGTCGGTAATCAATAACTGAACAACATATCCGCCTGGCTCGCTAAAAGAATGCGTAACAGTTGGCCATGAGGTAGTATTCACGGTGCCATCATCAAAAACCCATTGAAATGATTGCATCTGTGCACCGTTGGCAAAGGTTGAAGCAGATGCATCGAAAGTGATCGACTCATCAGGACAAACCAACAATGGAACTGTTTCAATGGTGTTGATGATTGCAAAAGGACGCTCACACGGCGGACCGCACGAAATCTCAGCAGCGAAATTTCCAACGCCAGCGCCATCGCTTATAAAACGAACGGTCAGACAGCCAGCACCATTGGTGCTAGTGATATCTGTCGTCTGTAAATCGGCACCAGTGAAAACACCCATCGATGGTGAACCTGTATTCGGTCCGTCAAAAATTTCAATGCTGTCTCCAGGCCCCAAAGCGAAAACCACCCAATATAAGTTGATGATTGTT
>JANRAA010000146.1 GCA_030728235.1 Flavobacteriales bacterium | reverse complement strand
TTTTTTATGTCGTTATCTACTACAACGAATGGCACCGGATTCAAGCTGTGAGCTGTGTTCGGACTGCCATCAGGGTTGATAGCAAAGTCCGCATTACCATGATCGGCAATAACTATGAATGAATAGCCATGCTCACGGCCGGCATTGATCACCTCTCCAAGACATTGATCAGTGAATTCAACAGCTCTTACAATTGCGGAAAAAACACCGGTATGCCCTACCATGTCCGGATTAGCGAAATTCAAACAGAAGAAATCTGCACTTTCACCCTCCAAAACAGGGGTAATCAACTCTACAATCTTGCCTGCACTCATTTCTGGTTGCAAATCATATGTAGCAACCTTCGGAGAATGTGCCATCAACCTCGACTCTCCTGTGAATTCGGCTTCTCGCCCTCCTGAAAAGAAAAATGTTACATGGGGATACTTCTCCGTTTCAGCAATGCGCACTTGCTTCAAACCGGCATCACTAACAACCTCCCCAAGTGTTTTCTTTAAATCATCTTTTTGATACAATACATGCACGTTCTTGAATGTCTCATCATACTTGGTCATGGTGAAATAACCGAGGTCAAGCGGCGACATGTTAAACTCCGGAAAAGCCGATTGCGTCAAAACCTGTGTAATCTCCCGACAGCGGTCTGTTCTGAAATTGAAACAAACCACCACATCATTCGGCTCAATCACTGCTTGATGCGGGCCTACTGTAAACGGTTTGATGAATTCATCGGTGATATCTCTCTCGTAAGAGACTGTCATCCCTGCCTCTGCTGACTCAAACTGCTCTCCTTCGCCTTTCACGAGCAAATCGTACGCAAGCTTTACCCGTTCCCATCTTTTGTCTCGGTCCATAGCGTAGTAACGTCCTACTACACTGGCAATTTTAGCTGACCTATCTTTTATGTGTGCATCGAGCTTTTTAATGAAGGCCAATCCTGACTTTGGATCCGTGTCTCTTCCGTCGGTAAAAGCATGAATAAATACCTTTTCCAAACCAAAAGCATCCGCATAATCGCAAAGCGCATGCAAATGTTCCTGCGAAGAATGCACCCCACCATCTGAAACCAATCCCATAAAATGCAACTTGCAATTTCGATCTTTGGCCATTTCAAACGCCTCTATTAACGTTTGATTCTTGCGCAACTCTCCCTCTCTTATGTCTTTATTGATGCGAACGAGGTCTTGAAAAACAACACGTCCTGCACCGATATTCATGTGGCCTACTTCACTATTACCCATTTGTCCTTCAGGCAATCCAACATTCTCCCCATCCGTTAGCAATGTGCCGTTGGCAAAATTGCTTAGCAAACCATCCATGACAGGAGTGTTCGCCTTAAAAACTGCATCAGATTCATCTTTAGCACCAATGCCCCAACCATCCAATATGATTAATCCAACTTTCTTCATGTTCATTTATTTTTTGGCAGGTGAACCTCAAAAATACTCCCTCCACCTTCTCTTCCTAAAGCATGCACCTCACCGTTGTGCATATTTACAATTTGTTTGACAATAAACAGTCCCAATCCTGTCCCTTTCGATTCTCTGGTTTCTTCAGATCCAATGCGGTAAAATTTCTCAAAGATCTTTTCCCTTTCGGGCGGAATGACTCCAACTCCTCGATCCAACACCCTGATCTGAACAAGGCCTTCTAGAACTGCCGCTTCTACGTCAATCGAACTTTCTTCAGGCGAATACTTGATGGCATTCTCGATTAAATTCGACAGCATCGATTCAATCATCATCGCATCACCAAAGAAAATGACATCGCCTTCAATACGCGACTCAATCGTCTGGCCAACTCCCGCAATTCGCCTCATCTTAACAACGCATTGATCAATAATCTGCGCCAAATCAAGACGAGATCGATCAATCATTTCAAGTTCATCCAACCTTGTTGAAAGTAGTATGTTCTGAACCAAATGCTCTAGCCGATGTGTTTCATTGATCGCTTCGATTTTCATCTTTTTCGCTTGATCTTCGCTAACACCACTCCGACTCAATGTCTGAAGCAGCAACCGAACGGTAGCTATTGGTGTTTTCAATTCATGGGTTACCGCGAGCATAAAGTTTCGTTCTTTGCCAGCCAAAGCCGCTTCTTTGATGAAAAACCGCTGAATGCGCCAAACCCCAATAAGAAGAAGAATTGCGAACACTGCGCCTTCACCAACAACCATATAAACCTTACTCAAATAACCCTTCTGTAATGCAATTATCTCAGTCTGGTCACTCAATCCAACCAACGACAAATCTCTTATCGATTGCTCCAATTGGATGATGTGAAATGCCCACCAAAAAAATTGAAACAACACATAAATGGTAAGCAAATAAAATATCAAACTACTGCGCTTGAGCCCTGTGTTCATGAGTCAAAGTTACGGACAAACCCCATGATCTCGCACTAACTTAAAAGTGTATTTAGACAGGAATGAAAATAACAGGTATGGAAATTTTGGTGTTTAGATTAGAGTTTTAGAAACACAGATTTGAATCTTTTACCTGACCAGAGTAGCCTTTGTGACTGCTAAGATGTCGACGAAGGCGAGATGCTACATCGGAAGTTGATCCAATGTAGTAACCATTTTTTTCGGCTGAGAACAATATGTACAGATAATGCATTGGGGTATAAATAAAAAGCCCCGCTATTGCGGGGCTTGTAGTGGGAGATACTGGGTTCGAACCAGTGACCCCCTGCTTGTAAGGCAGGTGCTCTGAACCAGCTGAGCTAATCTCCCATCGTTTTGGGATGGCAAATATACAAGAATTTTAAATCAGCGCAACAAATCGTTTATTTTTTTCGAGAATGATGTTAATTTGCTCTATGCAGAGAATTTTATCATTTCTGAGATATTTGATTGAGGCAAAAGGTGTGCATGGTGCACACAGTGCCTTTATATTCAAACTTTTTCAGGAGGTTTTCAACGATGAAAAGTTATACTATGCCTTCTCTGAAATTGAAAAACAACGGGATAATTTAAAACAAATGCACTCAAGCATTGGTGTAATAGATTTCGGAGCGAACGGCGATGGAAGTACAATGCACACAAAGATTGTTTCAAAAATTGCTTCGAAATCGTTAAAGCACCCGAGATATGCAAGGATGATGTTTCGTTTGATCAATCACATGAATTATGTTGATGTCCTTGAGTTAGGGACATCACTAGGCATTACATCGCTTTATTTAAGTTCGGCAACGAGGGGGTCAGTCATAACAGTTGATGCAAGTGATGCAATATCTAATATCGCATCAAGTCTTAATAAGGATAAACGGAGAATCGATTATCGTGTAAATACGTTCGATAATGAACTTAAAAAACTGGAGAAACAAACCTTTGATTTCATCTTCATTGATGGTGATCATAAGGGTGAATCGTTATTGAGGTATTACGAACAACTTCGACCACAACTGAAAGAAAATGGATGCATTGTGATCGACGATATTAATTGGTCTGCAGATATGAATCGAGCATGGAAACAACTTTGTGACTCGGCTGATGTGGATTTGTCTCTGGATCTTTTTGAACTTGGGATTTTGTTTTCGAGACCGGGAATGGTTAAACAACATCATGTGATTCGATATTAAAAAAAAGGGCCTCCCTTCTTGAAGCCCTTTTCAATCTTATCCCCACTGGCATAAAATCCCGCCCATCAGCGCCAATGTCAATACCCAGTAACCGACGTGTATCATTATATACTTGAAACCTCGGCGCTCAAAAAGTGCATTTATTCCTATAATTGGCATTGCGAAGAACAACGCTTCAATCACTCCGTGCAAAACTCCGTGCTTAAACGTTCTGAAACTGCCCCCAAATTGCTCCATCAAACCATTCAGCTGCTCGAACGCTGGTCCACTGCCTTCCATTACTCCTGGCTCTCCAGCAAAGAGTGAAAACAAGGCAGCTTGGTGGACAACAACTGGAAACATAATGAATGACAAGAAGAAGCTGAATACAAAGGTCACTAGAAAAATGACAATCATATTGCCACCCTTTAGCTTCTCTTCACTAACCTCTGCGACTCGCATCCAGGTATTCCCAAAGACTTTTGGATTGTACCAGACCGAACCTATTATCAAGGGAATAATAGCAGCTATTAAAACTGCAAGCATATTTGGCATCATAACATTTTGGTTTTGGTTTCGATAAAGTTAATATTCCAATCGAAACGATTTCATTTTCGGAACAAGATTTGCTTTGACCAAACGCTTTTAACGAATCATTAGGAAAATCCTAATTAAGAAAAATGTAACTTTCAACTCCAAAAAAAACTGACGGACATGAAGAAATTGATTTTAATGTTGTGCCTAGCTATTCCAATGATTGGCATATCACAAACAAGAAAGACCACCCAGGAAATGGATGGCAGAGTGCCTAACGAAACCAAAACTTATTTTGGTGAAGTATTGATAATCGATCAACAAGGCCGACAAATCATTCGTGTGAATTTCGACGGCGCAACAGGATCGGTTGTTTCCGATAAAGAACTTCGCATTGAAATGGACAACTTGAAAAAAACCAGCTTCGAAAGTGTTCTTCAAGCTGTAAATACAGCTAGTTTGCTTGGTTGGAAAATCGGTGAGTCATTCACAATAGAAACAAAACAAGGAAAGGAAATTCACATCCTGATGTCGAAAGAACTTGAAAAAGTTGATATGGGAAACATTAAAATTGGCGGACAAGACTCCAAAGACGCTGGATCTAAAGTTGCACCAAAACCTACTGGTGGAACCGAACGAAAAAAATAATTTACCCTGAATACAAGTGAAAGTCCGCATCGTTTGCGGACTTTTTTTTTACACTACTTCCGCAACAACGAAAACACTGCCACCAATAAATATCAAATCGCCCTTGCCTGCATAAATACGCGCAGCCTCATACGCTTTGCGAACCGACTCAAATACCTCTCCCTGAAGTCCCTCAACCTTCGCCTTCTCTTGAAGATCCTCCGGTGAAAGCGCACGAGGTATATCGGCAGCGCAGAAATAATAAGAAGCATCTTTTGGAAACAAGCGAAGAATCAGAGAAATATCTTTGTCTGACGACATGCCGAGAACAATGTGCAACCT
>JANRAA010000145.1:22353-26837 GCA_030728235.1 Flavobacteriales bacterium | reverse complement strand
CCACATTTCCGTTGAGCATGTGGTTCACATCATCGAGTTCGACATTGATTTTATAATTGACTTCTTGTTGGAAATAAGCAGAATGGCTTTGAGCGTAAGTGGATAAAGAAGCCAAAGTGATTATGAGGGTAGATATTAGTGTTTTCATAACTGAAGGGTATAAATCAGTGCATGTAAGTTAAGTGTTCCGAAAGTACGTTATCGGACGTACAAGTTTAGCGAAAGTTTTGTGATTATCCGTGAAAACACCTACTTCAGTGAAGAGTTTCAAAATCATAATTTTCAAGTCCTGTTTGATTTTCTTGTAATTGAATTTGAAAGAATATTCATCAAAATAGAGTTGTGCAAGTCCAGGATTGCATAAGTGGTGAATACCATCTAGAATTCTGTTTGCATTGGTCGAAACATGTTGTACCCAGTTGGATTTTTGATTGGGTATGTAATTCGAGGTTCTGAATCCATAGTTGTTTTGGAAATCATAGTTCAGAAGTCGATATCTTGTGTCTTTTTTTGTTGAATTCTCACCATTTTTTAATGCCACAATCAAAAAAGTGTCCGGTTTTGTTTTATTCTTCAATAAGGCTCGAGACTCCTTTAGGACAAAAGCTTTTTCTAATTTGAATTCACGATTTTTTTGATTCCGAGTTTTCACTGGAATCTGAAAATCAGGGGTGTTATCGAAAAATGATTTGAAGTATTGTTGCAAATTATGTTTAGACATTTGCTGCCTGATCCGGTGTATCAAATACCACACAGTCTCGTATCGCTTAAGCCCAAGTAATCGCTGCATTTCGCAGCTGGAATAGCTTTTTTTCGTTTGTAAGACAAAATAATAGGCGGTAAACCATGTTTTTAGGGATAGCTTACTTCCATGCATGGCAGTGCCCGCTTTCAACGACATCCGATATTTGCAATGACTGCATTCCCATACTTGCTTATCAGCTTTCCAATAGTGCTTTTTACAATCACATTTGCGACATGAAAGGCCTTGTTTCTCTCTATGTTCCTTTAAAAACTGCTTGCAACTCTCTTCGTTTTTGAAAAGGTCGCTGAATTCAATGTATGTCATAGTTTCAGTCGTTTGTCTGATGACAATTATTCAATGAAACTTTCAGTTTTCAAAAAGAAATGTGCTTAACTTCATCTAGTGACAGTATTTCTTTGTGGATGATCAAATTCTTAAGGTATTTTCACGGATAATCAGAGTAAAAGGTAAAAGTCTATTCTGGAACTACAAGAGGTACTTTCTATAAGATTTCACGCAAACGGCGCAAACATCATCCCATCCAAAGTTGCCGCACGTCTTGTTTGCACCATAGCCAAAAAACAGAGATTGTTCCAAAGATTGCAAGCAATCCGCATTCACTCCAAATCAAAGCTGTAACTTTGTCATTCTTGAATCTCAAATAATAATATGCACATCCTAGCCATCGGCGGAAGCAACAGCGCCAATTCTATTAACCGACAACTTGCGCAATTTGCCGCCTCGCTATTTGAAAATAGCACGGTGACCATTTATGATTTGAGTAAAATCGACATTCCGCTGTTCAGTGTGCAATTGGAAAACGAAATCGGCATGCAACCCGCAGCCCGCTATTTTGCAAATGAAATTGATCAATCAGATCTCATTGTCATCTCGCTTGCAGAGAACAACGGTTCGTACAATGCAGGCTTTAAAAATCTTATCGATTGGACCTCGCGGCTGAAAGACCGAAAAGTTTGGAATGATAAACCTATGCTATTGATGGCTACATCGCCGGGCGGACGAGGAGGTGCGACGGTATTGGAAACAGCAGTGGCATATTTCCCACGCATGGGAGCTGATATTAAAGGCTCATTTACGTTACCTAAATTCTACGAAAACTTCGACCCGATTGAAGGCATTATTGATCAAGAGTTGCTACACGAATTGGAGACTGTTGTCAGAAAAATTGGTGATAAGTAGGCAGAAATTCACACAATTCCAGCTAAAAAACCCCACTCGTCGACCCATAAGAGCCACTCATCTAAATCCAGCAAAACGAAGCCCTTTCATCTCTAAATAAGTACACTTCAAATCACTAAATTGGTTGCAACCTTAGTGGAATGAAGCGAATACTGTTGATGGTAGCCATGCTTTTAAGCATACATCTGGCTGCTCAAAATGTGCGGGGAAGAGTTGTGGATGGATCAAACGGAAATGCCTTGTTTGGTGTTCATGTTTTTTCAGAATCTGGGAAGGGTGCATCAACCGATAACAACGGCCGTTTTGAGTTTCTGCTGAAAGGAGAAGAATTGCAGCTGGGGTTTTCATTTATCGGCTACAAAAGCACCTATCGCTCATTTTCCGCCACTGATATCGGAACAGAAGTTTTGATAGAATTGCAACCAGAGTCAACTTACATCGATTTGGTGGTGATCACCAGCAGTCAATACGAGAAAAAAATAGAAGAAGAAATCGTCGCCATCGACGTTGTTCAGCCTTACCTTATAACCAATACCAACGCACCTGATTTGAAAGGTAGTTTGGCACGAATACCATCGCTGTCAATACTTGACGGACAAGCCAGTATTCGCGGCGGAAGTGGCTACAGCTATGGCACAGGAAGCCGGGTGCAATTGCTTTTAGACGGCATGCCCCTTTTGAGCGGCGACCTAAGCGAAATTTGGTGGTCGTATGTCCCCATTGAGACAATCAGTCAAATTGAAGTCGTGAAAGGTGCATCATCATCTTTGTATGGTTCGGGAGCTTTAAATGGCGTCATTAACGTCCGCACCGGATGGCCCGACGGGATCAAAAAAACCAACATCGGCATCTACCAAGGCGTCTATTCACGTCCTGATAACCCATTATACCAATGGTGGGATAAAACGTACACCCCAACCAACAGTGGCGCATTTGTTTCAGCTTATCGCACAATTGGTAATTTGGACTTGGTAATGGGGGGGAACTACACCAGTGATAAGACATACATTCAAAACGGTCAAGAGCAGCATGTCCGTTTCAATATCAAATCAAAGTATCAATTCAAAAAAGTGCCCGGTTTGATTGCAAGTCTGTGCGGAAACGTACAATATCAGCAGCAAGGGAGGTTTTTCTTTTGGGACAACGACACAACAGGCATTTACAAGCCATTGGCCGGCACAGAGAGTGAAGATCGATATTTCCTCTACAACATAGATCCTCAAATAAGTTATTTGGGGAAGAAAAATGGGCTGCATAAAATTCAAGCGCGACTTTTTCACAACAGCCGTTTCGACGACAACAATTTCCAGACATCGACCAGCAATCTTTATTTCACAGAATATCGCTTTCAGCGGATGAATGAAAAAGGTGGTACTTTGAATACTGGCATCTCGAACAATTACCAGCAAACCTTTAGTGATTTGTATCCTGGACTATCGCTTCGCACGATGAATCCCGCTGCATATCTGCAATACGAGCAAAAAATAAACAAGCTAACCCTTGTTGCTGGCAGCCGTGTTGAATGGAATTTGAATGGAAGTGTTTACTCAGAGTTTTCGAATCCCATTTTTAGGTTTGGTTTGAATCAGCAAATCGGTAAAAAAACTTTCCTAAGAGCATCTTATGGAGAGTCGTATCGCTTTGCTTCGATTGCTGAAAAATACGTAGAGGCCGAATTGAATGCTCTGGTCAAAATAAGACCCAACTTGCAGCTAAATTCTGAAGAAGGAACAAACTTTGAACTCGGTATAAAACGAAAGTTTAGATCCGACATAGTGAACGGCTTTGCTGATGTGTCAGCCTTTGTCCTTGAGTACACCAACCTCATCGAATATACCTTTGGCTACGACAGCGTAATCTACTTTCAACCACAAAATATTGGACGGGCACGGATTTCGGGCCTGGAGTTCAACCTGTCTGGAGATGTGAAAATCCAAAAGTCTACCCTGTCTGTTTTTGGAGGATACACTGTTGTTTACGCCGGCGATTTGAGCTCAGACACAACGCAAATTGCGTGGTCAACGTACTTGAATAATGTAGGTGATTTTTTCGCCCACAAAACCGATTTCAATACCAATAAGATCTTGAAGTACCGAAATCGCGATCAGGTGAAATTCGATGCTCAATGGGCTATTGGCGACATACAAATTGGTGGCACGATATATTTCAATAGCTTCATGGATCGAATCGATGAAATATTTACCGTTTTGATACCTGGGCTAACATATTTTCGTGAAAACTACAACACAGGGTTTACGACCTTCGATTTACGATGCAACTATGAAATACGGGAAGGACTTTCACTCAGCGTAGTAAGCCGCAACATCATGAATGCTGTTGTTAGCGCACGTCCGGGAATACTGGATGCTCCAAGAAATACCAGTGTTAGATTGGATATCAAGTTTTAAAATTATCGCTAAATTGAATTACAAGATTGAACGCAACACTCGAAATATTATCCCACCCAATTGGTAAAATGCAGCTTTGCAGCGATTTGACTTTGCTTTTGGAAATCCCTTTTCAGACGATCGTAGTGGGC
>JANRAA010000145.1:0-22343 GCA_030728235.1 Flavobacteriales bacterium | reverse complement strand
TTCAGGGTACTACATATCAGGAAATCGACGCTTTTCATTTTTTGCAAACCGTCAAAAGCTTTCCTCAGACAAATCAGAATTGGAGCAAGCACTTGACTATGAGAAAGAGAAAAGAAAGGAAGCTGAAAATCAATTGGCCGCCCATGAAACAGCTCAAGCCCAAACCATTGACAAAATTGTAAAAGACCTTGCTTACTCACAAATAATACTCGAAAACGTCATCAATACCGCTCTAGATGCCGTGGTAACCGCAAATGGACAATCGATTGTTATTGAGTGGAACCGTCAAGCTGAAATCATATTTGGATACACCAAAGATGAGGCAATTGGCAAATCTCTTTCCGATTTGATAATACCGCAGCGGCACTCTTCGGCCCATCACGAAGGAGTTAAACACTACCATGCCACCCGGAAAGGCCCAGTATTGAACCAACAAATTGAAATACAGGCAGTGCGGAAAGACGGGATTGAAATTGATATTTCTCTTTACATTACCCCTATTCATGTTGGCGAAGAAATATTTTTCTCTTCATTCATTCGCGATATTACCGAGAGCAAAGCACTAGCTAAACGACTTGAACAAGATCGCTTACTGAACGAGTCTATCTTGAATGCCTTACCCATTAATATTACACTGAAAAGCAAAGACTTAAAATACGCCTTTGCCAACAAATTCCTTCTTCAAAGTCTGAAAATAGAAAATGTAGATATAATCGGGAAAACCGACTTCGATATCCACCCGGAAGGGTTAGCTCAAAAATTAGAAGAGGAAGATTTACGGATTTGGGACACCGAACAAGTAAAGCTAGAAGAAGAAAAATACAACATAGAAGGAAAAGACGTTCACTTACTCAGCGGTAAGTACCTGGTGCAAACCAATGCAGGCGAAAACGCTGATCGCTATTTGCTTTCGTTCTCGTTCGACATCACCAAGCAGAAAAGAAGCGAAGAGAAATTGATTGAAGCGCTAGCTTCGAAAGATGCGTTTCTTTCGACCATGAGTCACGAAATCCGGACGCCACTGCATAGCATCATTGCCATTAGTGAAATGCTTTACAAAGAAGATCTCCTTCATCTCGATGAGAAAGCTGACATGGTTCAATCACTGCATGTTTCTTCGCGTCATCTTTTAGCTTTGATCAACGACATTCTTGACTTCTCTAAGATCAATTCAGGAAAATTTGAATTGGAGCGCGAAGCTTTCGATTTGAATCATATGCTGAAGGGGATTTGCAAACAATTTCAAAGTCAAAAAAGCGAAAAAATCGAATTTCACTTTGAGCAAAATGGTTTGATTGAGAGCAGAGTCATCGGCGACTCATTGCGACTTTCACAAATTCTATACAACTTGATTTCGAACGCTTTCAAATTCACAACTGAGGGAAGCGTCTCTTTGGTCGTTGATAGTGAGCAGGTTTCAGATAATCAGCTTTCATGTTCGTTCACCGTGAATGACACCGGTATAGGCATCAAAGCTGAGAACATTGAACTTATAAACGAAGCTTTTACGCAAGAAAACAGTTCTATCTCGAGAAAATTTGGGGGTACAGGATTGGGTTTGAGTATTGTCAATTCTCTGCTGAAAATGCACGACAGCGAGTTAATAATCGAAAGTAAATTGAACAGTGGCTCGTCTTTTTCATTTCGTTTAATTTTTGACCTCGGCGACCCATTAAATGCTAACGCGAAGCAAGCGCTTTCAGAAAATGAAAACATCAGTTTTGACATGGCCATGCTATACGTTGAAGACATGCTGCCAAATCAGCTCGTAATGCAAGGAATGGTGCGGAATTGGGGAATCGAACTAACGATTGCAAATTCAGCCATAGAGGCCTTTGATGTAACTGCAGAAAAACAGTTCGACCTCATACTTATGGATATACAAATGCCAGAGATAGATGGAATTGAAGCGTTTCAAACCATTCGGAAAACGGAAGGTTTAAATCAATTTACACCAATTATTGCGTTCACAGCCAATGCGGAAAAAGGGGAAATCGAAACTTTCAAGGAAATAGGATTTCAAGATGTCATTACAAAGCCCATTTCACCCCAAAAATTTAAACAGTTTCTCATAGATTTTATCCACTCATGAAGACATTCTGTATTGAAGATGAAATGCAATTTGAATCGACTAAAAAAATCATCGATCAAAATGATGCGTACATGCAATACCTAGATACGTGCATTATCGAATTTGAAAAAGGTTTCCAACAAATTCTAACTGCCATTGATGATCGTGACTTCAAGACCATTTCTGAAATCCGACACAAATTGTATCCCATTTTCAAACTTTTCGGCCTAGAGCAACTGTGCCTAGAATTGAAGAACATTGATAATTATTTGGATTCTTATGATAGCCAGCATCATCTAACAATAAAGAACTCATTTATTGAAATTATGCGTCAAATCAACGAGGAAATTGTCCGTGTTTCAAACCAATAAAAAATCCAATTCTCACCTCTAAATACGTATTTTCAATTATCTTCGCTGCCGCAGAAAACAGCAACGTTTGTTTTTTAACATTTTGGGGGTATAGCTCAGTTGGCTAGAGTACTTGCATGGCATGCAAGGGGTCCGGGGTTCGAATCCCCGTACCTCCACAAGAATGATGACTTAAGGGACTGAAATGGACATCGAAACCCATTTCAGTCCTTTTTTTTTAGGCATCTTTTCAAAACCTAATTTCAACTATGTTGGCGGAGGTGTTGATGTGAATCCTTCGAAAAAACTTCTTATCCGCAAATTGCTACCCCCAACTCACTTTAGCGACGCTACTTCTGCAATCAAGCCGCAAACCCATAAACTCAGATTCAAAATATTTGTTTATCTCTGTGCCCTAATTGCCTCTATGCAAATCAAACTCCTATCATCACCGTTACAAGGGTTCACGGATTTTAGGTTCCGGAATGCTTTTCAAAACTATTTCGGCGGGATAGATACGTTCTATTCGCCCTACATACGTCTGAATGGTAAATTGGATATCAAACCGGCTTACGAACGCGATATACTGCCGAAAAACAATACGACGCTGGAGGTGATTCCGCAAATCATGACGAACGATGCCGATGAATTTCTATTTGTCGTGAAGTTCATTCAAAGCTTGGGGTACAAAGAGTTGAACTGGAACTTGGGCTGTCCGTACCCAATGGTGGTGAACCGCTGCATGGGGTCAGGACTTATCAATGACCCGCAAAGAATTGACGACATTCTCAACCGTGTGCACAGCGAAAGTGATGTGGTGGTATCTATGAAAATGCGCATGGGATACGAACACAGCGGCGAAATATTGGATGTGTTTCCTATCCTCGATAAATACCCGCTGAAAAACATCGCCATCCATGCGCGCATCGGAAAGCAGTTGTACAAAGGTGGGGTCGATTTAAAATCGTTCGAACGCTGCCTCGAAAGTACGCGACATAAGATCTATTACAATGGAGATGTCACGACGGTCCAAGGATTTCGAGAGATGCAAGATCGTTTTCCATCTATTGACCACTGGATGATCGGACGTGGATTAATCGCTGATCCGTTTTTGCCGATGATGATTAAAAACAATAGCACCGAATACCCAGAGAACCGGATGCTCGTTTTTGGCAAATTCATCGATACGCTTTACCACGAATACTCTGAAGCACTTTCCGGCGAAAGCCATGTGCTGATGAAAATGACGAGCTACTGGGAGTACTTCAGCAATGCGTTCGACAACCCGCATAAAACGATGAAGAAAATCAAAAAAGCGAAACACATTGAGGCGTATGAGCGCGCTGTAAGCGAAATATTGACTGAGTAAGTTTACCTTTAAGCGCCTCCTATTCGCACATAACAAACTTTCAACATGAGCGATATGGTTGCGCCCGACTCCTTGCCTATCACGCCTGTATAACCTCTTGTTTTATCTACCCCTCGTTCGCTGAGAACTTTGTATCCGGGCACGTCGGCATTGTAGTTTTTCACCATTTCGAAATCAAAATCAAATGCGCCATTGTAGCTTGGTGAAAAATCCAAAATCACATCTGTACCCGAGGCAATAACGCTGATTTTCTTGCACGTTGCTTCTACCCGTTTCACGCGTATCTCTCCCAATTTACCATTCAAATCGAGCAGCCCTGTCAGTTGGTTGATGGCCATGTCGGTAAGAAAAACGGCGCCATTCAGCTTCCCTAGGTTTTCAATGTGGTAGTCGTCGTGTTTCGAATCTACACGTAAGACTTCTACTTTGTCGATTTCGATTTCAGAATTGCTCGATGAAATAAAAACTTCACCGCAGCGTCGTATCTCTACCAACTCCATAAACTCGAAATCCAACAGCCTACCACTTCCTATCTCATTCACTTTCACACGGCCGTAAGACGCCACCATTCTCCGCACTTGCGCCAAATTGTGAGCACGCAAATTTCCGTGTGCGAGATCTAACTCAAACTCGCCTTTGAAGTCGTCCAGCAGCACATCTCCAAATTTGTTTTTGATCGATAACGCCCTGTTTGCGGGCATGTACACCACCATGTTAATGTTAATATGCTGGTTGCTACCCATCGATTTCTTCAAATCGTACATCCCCTTTCGAATGAAGTTCACTCCTTCGTTCCAATAGGTTTCTACCACAACATCGCCGCCCAATCGCTGCATACGTACGTTGATATCGCTCAGCATCTGAGTAATGGTAGAGTTGTCTGAAGCCACAGCCCGCATGGTTGCTTGCACGCTCACTGAATCTTTGTCCCAGGTAAAAATCTCGACATCTCCGTACATGTTTGTCAGGTCTACCCTGGCGTCTTTACTCAATGCGAAGGTCTTCGAAATAATGCGCTGATCTTCCCCCATTTCAGCGCCAGCGGCGCGGATGATGGAAGTAAGTGCCAGCAATAAAAGTAAGTAGTTATACTTCATAGCTTGCATCCTCCGTTTCGTTGTGCCACTTGCGCAGTTCTTCTAGCATTTCTTCCAATATCTCCAATCGCATGCGGTAATTCTGTATCATGGCTTCAATGATTTTTCCGCGATCGGCGCCTCGTCCCAGTTCGATGCACAGACTTTCATACTCTGATCGCAATTCTTCCACTGCCGAGAGGTATTCTTCTCCTTCAGGGAATTTCTTCATTTCGTCTATTCTCTCATTCACTTCTGCGAGGTAGTAGGCTTCTACCTCAGCCATCTCTTCGCTCACATTCGACAATCGGAACACGGGCTGTCCGCTTTCTGCCACCTGCACCTCATCGGGCTGATTCATTGTAAACACGTATGCACCGAGCAACAGCACAACCATCGCCGCAGCAGCTCCCAAGGTCCATAACCAACGGATGGGAACAAATCGTCCGCGGTCATGCGGCAACGCTTCTTCAATCTTATCCCAAACCTTCGGGCTTGGCATTTCATCGTCGAACGCGTCTCTGTTATCGTCGATAAATGATTTTAACTTATCCTTTTCCATTTCCATTCGTTATTAACCATTCCGCCACTCGTTTTCTAGCGCGGTTGAGCTGTGACTTCGATGTCGACTCAGAAACGCCTAGTACTTCACCAATTTCTTTGTGCGAGTAATCTTCGAAAACGTAGAGTGTAAACACGGTGCGGTAGCCATCTGATAGCTCTTTCACAGCGCGTTTTACGTCTTCAATTGTGAATTCATAAGACTCCACATACGGACCATCATCTTCGATCTCCAAACGATCTTCTTCAAGAGTATCGAAATGCAGTCGACGTTTCTTCAAACTATTGATGGATGCATTTACTACAATGCGTTTAAGCCAACTGCCGACGCTTGCATCACCCCGAAAGGTAGACATGCTGCTGAACGCTTTTACAAACGATTCTTGCAGCACGTCTTCAGCTTCTTCTCTGCTTTGCAAGATGCGAAAAGCCGCGTTGTACATCGCCTTGGCGTAACTTTCGTAAAAGGCACGCTGCGCCGCACGATCGCCTAACAGACATCGTTCAACCAGTTCATTTCGTACGTCGAGCGCTTGTTCCACAAAAAGTTTTAGAATATTCCAACCCGTAAGCCCATATTCACACCCAATCCCGACATGTTAGCGTCGTTTAAGTTTGGCAAATCTACGTCGTAAACAAATCGGTAGCTTGCACCTGCGTAAATACGGACGTAGTTTACCAAGTTAAGTTCTACATTCAATCCCGGCTCTGCATAAAAGAAAAAATCGGTGCGGTAAAACCCTGGGAAATCTTCGTAGTCTGAATTGTCGCCATCTACAAGCGGGTATCTGCTCTCTCCTATTCCACCGCCACCAAGCAAAATCGGAACGGTAAAATGAACAGCCTTCTCACTGAAGAATACTGGTTCTAGGGTCAATCCACCATAACCAATGTTGTAATACAACGACTTTCCAAACTCATCGAAATTCGACGATGTGGTTTCTGTCACCAATCCGTAGCCGTGAAATCCAAGGTTCATGCCTCTTCCCAAAACCATGTTCAGCTCACCGCCAAGCATAAGTCCTCCTTGTTTGTTGAAGGTTGTCATCTTACCCCCAAAGCCTATAAATCCGCCAAGCGAAGGAGAATCTCCCAACAAGGTCTGAATTGGCTCTTGACTGTTTTGTGCCGAAGCGTTCAACATCCCTGCTGCTAGCAGGAAAGCGAAAAAGAATTTTACTTTTCTCATTATTCCATATCTATTACTTGTCCACTACCTGAAATATCTACATCCACATCATTTGGATTGCCCCAATAAAACACATCGCCACTACCGTCGATGTTGACGTTCAAATACGATGTTGCATTTACGCGTACATTCCCGCTGCCGCTGATATTTACGGTGCTAGTAACAACAGGCAGATACCTTGCATCAATATCGCCACTACCACTAATGCGTGCATTGAAAGCATTCGCAACGCCTGAAACACGGGCATTCCCTGAACCGTCAATAACCAAATCCAACCCCACAAGTGAGTCGTATTGCAAATCGATATCGCCGCTGCCATTCAATGTTACATCGGGGTGCGCGGCAATTAAATTCGCGGCATCAATACTCCCACTGCCATCAAGGGTGATATCGTTCAAATAACTTTTTGAAATGTAAACCCGAACAGAAGTGTTGTTCTTGATGTGGTTCTTCTCTTCGTAGATCTCCAGGTAATCGTTAAAAACACGTGTCCGTATGTAAGGCAAATGGTTCTCACCGGCCTCTACCCTGAGGGTGAATGAATCATCTTGCAATACGATAAGTTTGATATCCCCATCAACTGACACTGCTGTGTAAGAGGTATCGATGTCTCTGTACTCTGTGGTGAGCGCTCCTGGATCTTCTCTAAAGGCATTGCAAGAAAACAATAGAGGTGTTAGCCAAAGAAAATGAATGTACTTCATGGTTAAAAAATTAACTGTTACACCACAATGACAGTTAGGATTTCAAAAGTTGCACGCAATGGAAATAAAATGTTCAAAAAACGAATATTAAGACAAGGTTAAATTTCACTACCTTTACTTCGTCGTGAGAGCGACAGCTAGTAGTTAGTTATATCGTAGTGAACAATTACGGATAATTTGGTTAGATAGGACAGTCTTTAGGCTGTCCTTTCTTTTTTCTAAACCTTTTTGAATCTTGTTTTTTACTTTAAATGAGGGTTGTACCTTTGAACTGTGAAACTTGAGTTTACCAAATACCACGGCACAGGAAACGACTTCATCATGGTCGATAACCGCCAATTGCGTTGGGTTCCAACTGCTGAAACAATTAAGATCATTTGCGATCGGCATTTCGGCATCGGCGCTGATGGACTTATATTGATTGAAACGTCGGCCAGCACTGATTTTCACATGAATTACTACAATTCAGACGGCAGTCAATCGTTCTGCGGTAATGGCAGTCGGTGTGCGGTGCATTTCGCTAAAATGCTGGGCATTGCAGATCAAACGGTGACTTTTACCGCAATCGACGGTGAGCACAATGCGCGTTGGGAAGGCGAAGAAGTTGCCATTCACATGAAAGACACTGCTTCTGTTGAACACCTGCGTCCACACCATTTTGCAAACACTGGTTCTCCGCATGTTGTGAAATATGTTGACGACGTCAACGATGTCGAAGTAGTGCATGAAGGACGGCTAATCCGTTTCAGTGAGCGGTGGAAACAACTCGGGACCAACGTCAACTTCGTTGAAAAAACCGATGAATGTCTGATGGTTCGCACCTACGAGCGCGGCGTTGAAGACGAAACACTCTCGTGCGGAACAGGCGTAACGGCAGTAGCGCTGGTAGACTTCGATGTTTACGGAGGCGAAAACGAACGCACGATTGAAACACCCGGTGGATTTCTGCGCGTGAGCTTTCAACCCAACGGAAAAGCCTTTACCGACATCTGGTTGATTGGGCCGGCAAAAAATGTATTTACTGGCAGCATCGACATCGACCAATGATCCTCATCGCTGACAGCGGAAGCACAAAAACCGACTGGCGACTGATTCATGCGTCAGGACAAATAGAACAGTTCACTTCCATTGGTTTGAATCCGTTTCACCTTGCAGACGAGATGATTTTAGCAACGGTACGAGCCATTGCGGTAGACAAACAACTCGACGTTCAAGAGCTATTTTTCTATGGTGCTGGCGTTGGAAGCAAGATTCAACACGCACGACTGTCTCACATCCTTCAAAATGTTTTTAGCAAAGCCGATATTAACGTTGAGCACGACCTATTGGGTGCTGCACGTGCGGCTTGTGGCAAACGAAGCGGCTTGGCTGTAATACTCGGTACAGGAACAAATTCTTGTCTGTACAATGGCACTGAAATCACCGAACACATACCCTCTGTTGGCTACATCTTGGGCGACTTCGGTAGCGGTGCCGACTTGGGAAAAAGATGGGCGAATGCTTGTCTGACCAGCACCGCCGATGCCGCATTGATTCAATCATTTTATTCTGATTTCAACCTCGATGCCGACAAAATACTGCAAGGCGTGTACGCTGATAAACGCGCCCAAGCTTTTTTAGCATCTTTCGCCCCATTTTTGGCACAAAACCGCCACCATCCCTTTGTAGCGAATCTGGTTGCGGAGGCATTCAACGAGTTGTTTGAGCAGACACTAACCAAATACAGTTGGCACAAGCAGATTGACGTCTGCGGGTCAATCGGTCATATATTTAGAAACGAATTGGCGCGAGCGGCAGAATCGCATGGTTGTGTTTTAGGAAATGTCATCCAATCACCTATCGCCGCGCTTACCTTATACCACAGCGAATGAAAAACACATTCACGCTTCTATTTACGCTGTTCACGTTGACTCTGAGTGCGCACCTCTTAACCAACGACGCATACATCTCCATTCTCACGTGTGAGCCCGGTGAAGAATTATATTCTGTTTTCGGTCACAACGCAATTCGTATTTATGAACCCGGTCAGTTCGACATCGTTTACAATTACGGCACATTTGAATTCAGCGACGACTTCTACATGCAGTTCGCCCAAGGTAAGCTGAACTACAAGCTTTCTCGTTCAGGATTTCCCGATTTCAACTACGAGTACCTTATGACCAACCGCGCGGTGGATGAGCAAATTCTCGCCCTCGATAGTCTAGACAAACAACGCTTGTTTGATTTGCTCGAAGAAAACTACTTGCCTGAGAACCGGTATTATTTGTACGACTTCTTTTACGACAACTGCGCCACACGTATTCGCGACATGCTCGAAGAAGCACTAGGAGATCGCCTGCAATGGCACTCTAAATTTCCTGAGAATGAGATTACCTTCAGAGACATGATTCAACGCTATTTGGGCAACATGCACTGGGGTGATTTCGGAATCGATTTGGCGCTTGGAATGCCTTGTGATAAACTTATGACGGCAGAGCAAAACATGTTTCTGCCCGATGAAGTGATGTTCGAGGCTGATTTGGCAACACTCGATGGACATCCACTTGTGCTCGAAAAAAATGAATTGCTGCTCAGTCAAGACGACCTAAAAATGCCAAAAGGCACCAATTGGCCGCTCATAATGTCTGTGATTGTTGCTTTTATCGCTCTTTTGGATCTCTTACTTTTCAAATTGGGTAAGGTTAAAACGCTTTTCATCCCGCGCACCATACTGTTCATCTTCGGATTGTTGGGTGTTGCCGTTTTCCTCTTGTGGTTTGCAACTGATCACGTAACCACAAAAAACAACCTCAACCTCATTTGGGCTTCGCCACTGTACCTGTTTTTCCTATATCGCTTGCGCGCAGCACAGAACCAGCTTGCTTGGCAACATTGGTACTTCAAAATCACCGCGATATTGCTTACTTTGATGGTTGTAACTGGTTCGTTTTGGCCACAATCTTTCCATCCTACATTTTACATTTTAGCCGCTGCGCCGCTGTTTGTTTCAATTAGAATTGGCTGGGGAACAAAAAGTAAGGGAAAAACGATGTAAAATTGTATCATCAGCATGAAGAGTACCTCGACGATCGTTTTTATTGCCATACTGCTTGCCTTGGGCTGCAAGCGCGAAGAACCAACAAGTTGGGATATCGACGCGCGCGTGCCCTTGTTACGAGGAAGTTTGGGCTGGGAAGATCTCATTGCTGACTCATTGCTTTCTACCGACGAGAACGGACTGTTGCACCTGCAATATGTGACTTCGCTTATAAATCTGAATCCCGATACCTTGGTGGCTTTGTCTGACACAACCATCAAACGTGGATTTGTCCCCCCGTTTAGCGGCACCATTCCCATCCCTCCTGGCCAATCGGTATTCAGCCAGCAACAAAACATGGTATTGGGCATCAACACAGCGCAAATCAAAGAGTTAATCATCGAGTCGGGCACCATGCAATATGAGCTGATGAGCAAGGTAAACGGACCACTCGACCTTTTTTACGGAATTCCGGGTGCTACCCTTGGCGGCACACCGTTTTCACTTTCAACAACCACCGCACCGGGAACTGTCGCCAACCCTTACTACGAATCGGGTACCATCGACCTTTCAGGCTATACATTCGATTTGACAGGCACAACAGGAGGCTCAAGCAACCGTTTGGCATTTTCTCTGCAAGCCGATATTGCAAGCACAGCCACCGGAAACATCTCAGTGAGTGCGAACGATAGTTTGACTGTTCGACTGCGCTTTACCGATATGAAAGTGGCTTACGCACGCGGATATTTCGGCAGCATTTTGAGTGATATCGACCAACAAATAGACCTCGAACCACTTTCAGCCATCGCTGGAGGAAATTTGAACTTGCAAGAACTATCATTCGATTTGGAGATTGAAAACTACGTTGGTGCCGACATCCAATTGAAAATTGATGCCTTGAAAGGCGTCCGCGGAAACAATTTCGTATCGCTTTACCACCAAGTCATCGGATCTGCCATCAACATCACCCGCGCCATTGATTTGGGAAATTCTATTCAAGGAAACACCTACTCGTATCAAATAAATCAGAACAATTCGAATGTTGTCAATTTATTCAATTTACTTCCTGAAGCACTCGACATTGCAGGAACAATTGAACTCAACCCACTGGGAGATGTTTCTGGCGGCAACGATTTTATATACCCCGCTCAACCTATAAAAGCCTCCATCAACCTCGATATACCGCTATGCGTTGGTGTAAACGGGGTCGTTTTTCTCGACACCCTCGATACCCAACCCATCGACATCCCTTCAACATCAGGCACATTGTTTTTGCGCGCTGAAAATGGTTTCCCGATGTCGGTAGCACTCACTTTTTCTTTCTTGACAAACAACGGCGAAGAGATTGTCTTAGCATCCAATCAAAGCATATACAGCGCAGAAACCGACGTTTTTGGATACAGTCAAACACCTACCGCAGTAAATCTGGGCATCAACCTCACAACCGATCAGATTGAAAGCATTAAAACGGGTGGACAAATGATTATCAAGGCCACAGCGAATTCTACTGGCATTGTAAAATTCAATGGGTCAGAACGACTTGACATTCGCATCCTCGCTGCAGCGAGAACGGAAATAAGCTACGAATGAGGATCTTTTTAATCATCGGAATCTGTCTGACGACCATCGGATTGAACGCTCAAAAACTACTGTTGATGGGCGCCGATTCCTCATTTCGATCGGCTGCCGTAATGATCACCTTGGAAGGCGAAGGCGAAATTCGCTCGAACACCATTCAGAATGCGTTTCTTGATAAATTGGTTTTCGGCGGACACATCGATCGGGGCTTAATTGATGCCCAAGAAAAGCACATGAACGATGTGAACATGCTCGGTGGAAATTTCAGAGGAAATTTAACCATGCGGCTGATGTCTGACAGTTTATTCCGCAACCCAAATTGGAGTTGGCAAGTCACCATGGGCTCACGCACACTGCTTGAAACAACCTTCTCTAAAGACCTTTTTCACCTCGCCTTTACAGGAAATGCTGATTTCTTAGACGAGTATGCTTTTCTGAGCAGCACCGGTTTGTTACTCACCAATTACCAAAAATTAGGTGGTGGAATTTTCCATAAAGAATCACTTAGCGGGTTTACTGTAAGTGTAGTAAACGGACAATCCTTCGACGCCTTCAACCTCGAATTGGGGCGACTTTTCACATCTGCCGAAGGCGATTCTTTGTCCTTTAGCTACCTTACGTCGTCTACCCGATCAGACACCAGCGTGAGCGGACTGGGCTCAGGACCGGGCATTGGGATGGCTTTCGACGGAGTTTTGAACTTCAAACAAGGTGAAGACGGATACATTCAACTTGCATTGCACGACTTTGGTTTCGTTTCATGGAACAACGCCACTCTCGTTGGTAACAATGAAGGAACCATGAATTGGACAGGCCTGGAGCTCACCGATATCTTGAACGACGACAGCACCCTGCCGTCTTTTAACGACTCACTAACGATAAACGAAAAACCAGGATCAACAAAACGGTGGTTACCAGGTAGCTTCGATGCGCGCATCATGCGAAAAGTAGGTCAATCGGCATTCTATGAAATTGGATTTGCCATTCGACCCGTCATCGCCTACAACCCCATGCTGTTCGCAGGTTACCATCACAACTTCAATGAAAAAACCTTGGTTGGCGCTACTGGCACCTACGGTGGATATGGCAGACTGAGATTTGGTTTGTCGGTGGAGCACCTTTTTGGAAAATCAGTATACCTCGCCATTGGTACATCCGACGTGTACGGCGCTGCTTCTGGCAAAGGATACGGAAGAGACGCTTATTTAAAAGTCAATTATTCGATATTTAGAAAATGAGAAATCAACTACCCATAATAACTTCCGACAACGCCGATGCATTTGTGCTTATCGCTGGGCCGTGTGCCATTGAAGGACATCAGATGGCCATCGACATTGCCGGCACGATCAAAGAATTGTGTGCAGAATTCGAAATTCCGTATGTATTCAAAGGCTCGTACCGCAAGGCAAACCGCTCACGAATCGATAGTTTTACGGGTATTGGAGATCAAAAAGCACTCGAAGTACTCGCCGATGTGCGACGAACCTTTCATGTGCCAGTAACAACCGATATTCACGACCGCACCGAAGCAGCCATGGCAGCCAACTATGTTGATGTCTTGCAAATTCCCGCTTTTTTGTGCCGACAAACCGATCTTTTGGTCGCGGCAGCAGCAACAGGAAAAGTGGTCAACGTGAAGAAAGGACAGTTCGTGAGTCCGGAAGCCATGCAGTTTGCCGTTGGAAAGATCAAAGAAAGTGGCAACGACAAAGTGTGGTTGACTGAACGCGGCACGACCTTCGGATATGGCGACTTGGTCGTAGATTTCAGAGGCATCCCTGCCATGCAGCAATACGCTCCAGTGGTGATGGATGTCACGCACAGTTTGCAACAACCTAATCAAGCATCTGGTGTAACCGGCGGACGACCAGCGTTGATTTCTACCATCGCTAAAGCAGCCATTGCTGTTGGCGCAGACGGTATTTTTATCGAAACGCACCCCGATCCTGCGAATGCGAAATCAGACGGTGCCAACATGCTTCCACTCTCTCAATTGCGCGATCTTCTCGAACAACTGATGGCCATACGATATGCAGTACGCAAGTAAAATAGCATTCCATATCTTGTTTCTTTTCTGCTCACTCGCAGGATGGGCGCAAATTGCAGAAGTCCGCACCTACGGAGGCGACGACTACGATGAAGCGCGTAAAACCATTCAAACCGAAGATGGCTATGTATTGGTAGGCACCACTTCGAGCGCGCTGAATGGCAATAGCGATGTGCTTGTACAATTCGTTCTCAACAACCTCGACCCTTACTTTGAAGTTGTGCTGGGTGGCGCCGCTGCTGAACAAGGTCGGGCCATTGTGCAAAATGAAGACGGCACACTGCTCGTTCTCGGACAAACAGCAAACGGTCCGTTTGGAAGTTATGATGCCGTGATTTACAAGCTCACAGCCGATGGGAACCTCCTTTGGGAAAAATACTTCGGCACTTCCGATTGGGACCTCCCTATAGATCTTGTTGCGGGAGATGGTAAAATCTACTTGGGAATGACCAGCTATGGAACAGGCACAACCACCTCGAACCAACGCATCATTGTAATAAATGAAGATGGTGATTTGGATGGTATTGTTGACTTCGACCAAGCTTACGACGGAGAGCTTTCCGATATCGACTGGTACAATGGATCTCTTTACACCATTGGCACTGTTACCTTGAGCGACGGCAATCAATTTGGTATTGGACGAAAATTAAGCGGCAGCTTGGATGTTGAATGGTCGCGATACGAAGCAGGATTGAACATTTTTGGACGGACAGTTTCTGGCAGTCCGTATGGTGCCACCTTCGGATTTGATTACGCCGACCCTACCGACAATAATAAATTCGATAACCGGTTGGTACAATATGACTTCGAAGGCGATCTCGAATGGCGAAAAAACTTCGACCAACCAGGCAATCAGCGCATTCGCTCAACAGCTTGGTCAGGCGCGGTAGTCATTTACGCATCTGAAACCGATGTCTTCGGCGCTGGAGGCTTGGGTGCTATTGTTGTTAAAGTGTATTATACAGGCGGTTACCTTTCGTCTGCAGTTTTCGGGGGTGATATAGATGATTCTCCATACCACATTCTCGTCGACTCAGACAGCAACTACCTCATCTGCGGACGATCAAACAGCTACAGCGCAGGCGATCAAGATTTTTACCTTGTCCGCACCTTCGACAACACCATCGTCAGCGATTTTGAGCTAGACTTTGTCGACTTCGCTTCTGACTTTTACATCGGCATTCCAGAGCAGAACCCGCAAGACATTTTAGCTTATCCCGTTCCAGCAAATGAACAATTGACGCTGACAACTTTTTGCAATTGGGAATTATTTGATCTCACAGGGCGACCTGTTCTAAGAGGTCAATCCTCCTACATTTATGTAAACACCTTGCCTGCAGGTCATTACGTGTTAAAAAACAACGATGCTCCATCATGGCAGCAGCAGGTAATCATACAACATTGAGTTGGAAAGATTCCTTTTTTCACGCCTTGTGGCCAACGTGGGTCTTGGCCGGTATGGTGATCATTTGGAGTGAAGTTAGCCATACACCCATTGTGATCTCATCATCATATTTCGATGTTGAGCATTATTTAGAGATCAGTAAAAATGGCTATTCCCAACCTTTTCTCACCGCCTTTTTCCCAGGCTTTCCAGCCCTGCTTTTTCTACTCCAATCAAATATCATAGCCGCGTCAATAGTCAACTACTTGATTTGGGTTTGCAGTGCATCGCTGCTTTTGCGCCATAAACTTATTACATCTGCCACTTCTATGATGGCGGCTGTTGTACCTTCTGCTTTGTTCTTTTACCTGCCGTACAGCGAATCACTGTTTTACTTCGCAATTAGTCTGATAGCCATAGGATTGAAGAAAGACAGCGACAAATGGCTTATCACAGGAATCATCCTCGCATCCATTTCACGTCCTACTGCAGCAGTCATTCTTCCTGCTTTAATTTTAGCACGTCACTTAAAAGGATACAGTCTTCAATCAGCCATCAAACGTACACTTCCAGAAATCCTTATAGCAGCGTTAACAGTGGTGTGCGTATTCACTTTCCAATCTCTATTCACAGGTAGTTTCACATCTTTTTTCACTGCCCAGGCAGGATGGGGAAACGGCGTTCATCTGGCCAGCTTGCCCTTACATTCATTTGGGGGCAATCTGATTTTCTTTTATGATAGTGCGGCCATGCTGGTGGGCTTCATTTCTTTGGCTGTGATTGTCCACCTATTCCGTTCGAAACACCCTGTGTCGTCGCCCCATGCTTTTGGACTATCGGCTCTTGCTATCACTGCGCTCTTGATTCTCTTCTCGCGTGGAGGCGGCATTTTTAGCTTGAACCGATTTATTTTTGCCACAGCTTTCTTTCCGCTTGCCTTGGAGATTTTCCGCGCAGTTCAAATTTCGAAAAAATCAATTCTCGTTGCACTCGCAGCAGCCATTGCTTTGGGACCTATTTTTGCAGCCCACGTCCACATAAAATCAGCCCTTATGTACCTGCTTACTTTGGGATTGATAACAGCCTATTTCTGGTTTTTACGTCAAAAAAGCACGACCGTCCGAACAGGATTTGCAGTGATGCTCATCGCCATTCAGGCCTGGTTTTTCGTCCAGTATGTGCTACAAGGAAATTGGATTGCCTGACTAGGCGGAGGCGACAAAATAGTAATTCAGCCGCTCGTAAAACTGTTTGCAGAATTCCTCGCGTGAAAGCGATGGAGCTTTCTCAACAAAACGATCCAAGAGATTTATTTGCATGCCGCATTCAGCAAAGAAGTCGAACACCATTTCAGGGGTAGTTCCGTAGTGATCCGATGCGCCCAATCCGTTTTCAAATACCACCACTGGCTTCCAGGTGTCAATCGTTTTTCGCGCACCGAGCATCACTTGATATTCAGCACCTTCAACATCGATCTTGATCAAATCAATCTTTACATCTGAAGGAATGGCATCATCCAGACGACCCTGTTTCACGCGGATTTTTGATACCTCCTCAGCCCCCGCGTAGGTTCTACGGCGAATACCTGAATAGGCAGGATTGGTGACTACGTGGTGAAACTCAATCTCGCCTGAATCGTCAGACAATGCAGTTTGTTGAACGTCTACCCGATCGCCGAAACGATCTTTCAGCTCGTGGTACAATCCCGGCAACGGCTCAAAGGCAAAATGACGTCCGTTTGGTGCCAAGTGAAGCATGTCTTCAAGCACCTCTCCGCGGTGGCAACCTATATCGATGCAGTTCGAATCGTCACGTAAAACCTGCTTCAGCAACTTCCTGGTCCACGCATCATACCGCTGATTTTGCGTTATGTGCAGCCCCATTGAAGAAAGCGCCTTTTTGGTGAGGTTTTTGATTTTTCTTTTCATCGAGGGCACAAAAGTACATCGAATCTGTCTTATTGAATAAAACTTCTACCTTAGAGTTATGACTAAAAGCACAATCATATTCACATTTTTGCTTTTCACAGCTACAATTTTTTCATGTGGCAATGCGAAAAAGCAGCATGATTCAACAGATATCAAAGAGTTCAATATCAAGTCGATAACATCCCAAGATGTTTATCCTGGAGTGCATTCAAATCTCCGAAAAACGCGCAATTACAAATTGGTGATGAGTGCGAAAATGCACGACGAACACAAGTTCATCGCGCTGTTGGTTGACTCTGTTCAACTTCCTATCGAATTCATTCGCGCCGATGGCTCGGCGATCACATCTGAGGGCTATGGCTTTCAAGGACAATTCGACGAACTCGTGATTTCTGTTTCTCGTCATTTTTACCAGCAATATGCACCCGACATGGTTGCAGAAGTAATTTCAGAGCTGAGCGGGTTTCAATTGGGAGATAGCGCTCAACTCATGATCAGTGGTCCGTTGGGTGTTGAATACATCGATTTAGGAATTGTGCAACGGCAAGACAATATCTATGCTCCCTGATTCAATCTTTGTACCTTTGCCGCTGAAAAAATAGCCCCGAATGGCAGTCTCGGAAACCACAGTGAAGCCCAACCATACCCAATCAATATCGTCAGACACCTTGCTAAAAGCTTTCCGGCTGATGGCAACCGCGCGCGCGATGTCTGATTTATACGAAGCCAACGCAAAATTCACCGCGAAGTATGTCCATGCCACATCACGCGGACATGAAGCCATTCAACTTGCCACTGGTTTACAGTTGACGGAACACGACTTTTTGAGCGCGTACTACCGCGACGATAGTATTCTATTGGCGATTGGTATGACGCCTTACGAGCTCATGCTGCAGCTCATGGCCAAACGCGACGACCCATTTTCGGGTGGTAGAACCTACTATTCGCACCCGAGTCTGAACAGGAAAGGGATGCCAAAAATCCCTCACCAATCATCTGCTACGGGCATGCAAGCCATACCTGCAACAGGTGTTGCGATGGGAATACAATACCTCGAAAACCAAGGCATTCAACCGTGGGGCGACGAACACCCTATAATGGTTTGTTCCATCGGCGACGCCGCCATGACAGAGGGAGAAGTTGCAGAAGCTTTCCACATGGCAGCTTTGAAGCAGTACCCGATTGTGTATCTCGTGCAAGACAACGAGTGGGACATCTCAGCCAATGCCAAAGAGATCCGTTTTGGAGACGCAACTACATTCGCTAAAGCATTTCCAGGAATTGAGGTTCGCTCAATTGACGGTGCCGATTTTATGACGTCATACAGCACCATGCAAGAAGTGTTGCACCTCGCGCGTACTGAAAGACGTCCGTTCATGGTGCATGCATCGGTACCGCTGCTCGGACATCACACCAGCGGTGTAAGAAGAGAATGGTACCGCGACGACCTTGAAGAGCATCAGACAAGAGACCCATACCCACGGTTTAAGAATGACCTTATCGTTTTGGGAATTTCAAAATCTGAGATCGAGAATATAGAAAACGAAGCACGCGCTTTCGTTTTAGCAGAGTACGATAAAGCCTGCGATGCCGAAGATCCACGTCCAGAAGACCTGCTCACCCATCGTTGGGCACCAACCCCGATAACCGAAGAGACAGGTGACCGCGCTCCTGCAGGAAACGAGCAAACCTTGATGGTCGACTGCGCCTTGTTTGCCGTTAAGGAGATCATGGAAGAGTATCCAGAGAGTTTGCTTTACGGACAAGACGTAGGTGGACGACTTGGAGGCGTTTTTAGAGAAGCAGCGACTCTCGCACAGCGATTCGGAGATAGCCGAGTGTTCAACACCCCCATTCAAGAAGCGTTTATCATTGGAAGTACTGTTGGGATGAGCGCTGCCGGCTGCAAACCCATTGTAGAGGTGCAGTTTGCCGACTACATCTGGCCAGGATTGAATCAATTGTTTACTGAGGCCAGCAGAAGCTATTACCTCTCAAACGGACAATGGCCGGTAAATGCTGTTATTCGCGTGCCAATTGGAGCCTATGGCAGCGGAGGTCCGTATCACAGTTCAAGCGTTGAATCAGTGCTTGCGAACATACGAGGAGTGAAAGTGTGCTACCCAAGTACTGGAGCCGATTTGAAAGGTTTGATGAAGGCCGCTTATCACGACCCGAACCCGGTTGTGATGCTCGAACACAAAGGATTGTACTGGTCTAAAATCCCTGGAACAGAAGATGCACGTTCAATAGAACCTTCTTCCGATTATATCGTACCACTTGGTAAGGCAAGAACTGTTTTGTTGGCCAATGAAGATGTGTCTGTTGCCGTAATCACCTATGGAATGGGTGTTTACTGGACGAAAACCGCTGCAAAATCATTGCCTGGCAAAATCGAACTTGTAGATTTAAGAACCATAACACCTTTGGACGAAGAAACAGTTTTCAACGCAGTGAAGAAATGCGGACGATGTTTGGTAGTTACCGAAGAGCCAGCGAACAATAGCTTCGCACAAGCTCTTGCAGGCAGTATCAGTGAACATTGTTTCAAATGGCTCGACGCACCTGTGATGACCATAGGCGCTATCGAAACGCCTGCCATTCCGCTCAACACTGTTTTAGAAGCCACTCTTTTGCCAAATGCCGATAAGGTTCTTGTGAAGTTGAATGAATTACTAAAATTTTAATTCGTCACTTTTGAAAAACGAATCAACGATTACAACCATGCGACAACTCGTTCTTGGCTTTTTGGTTATGCTGTCATTCAATGCAATGGCACAAAACCCATTTATTGGAACCGTTAAATACACCATTACAGATGCCGACGGCAATGAAAATGGCGTAGTAACAATACACAGTGACGGCACCAATTTTCATTGTCAAGAGTTGGTTGGAGAATTTTCTCTCGCCACCTTGGAACTGCCTGAGCAGCGCTCTGAATTTATGCTCGTTACGTTCTTAGGCCGACAATTGGCATTGGCTACCCCTGCTGAGAAATTCAACATCCGTTCAATTCCTGAATCGATGCACACGGCACCTGCAAACGCAGTTTTAGGTTTAAATTGCAAGCAAACAGTTTGTGCAGAAGGAGTGGTTACTTACAGTCCTGATTATTTGCTGAATTACCGTCTGCTGCCTGCAGTTCCTGGTTTGCCTGTCGAATTCGAGGTAAAATCAGATTTGGGTACACGGAAATATACAATATCGGAAATCGATCATACTCAACCTGAAGCCACCATCTTCAGCCTTCCAGAAGGATTCACTGTTGTGGGCAGCGATGAGTTGATGAACATCTTCGATGGGATGACCGCTGAATGATATGAAAAAGTGGTCGACATTACTTATTCTTTTGGCGCTGGCGCTCTTCTACTTTTGGCGCTATCGGGTTACACCAGGCATGTCGGCAAATGAAATTTCTGTTATCACTGATGCAGCCCACCCCATAAACGAAATATACTCCGGTCCACTGTTGGTTAACTTCTATGCCGCGTGGTGCGGAGAATGCTTGGCTGAAATGGATGCTTTGGAAGCAGCTTCGAAAAAAGCACCGTTCAAAATTATCGGCGTTACTGATGATAATCATGAACGCATAGCAGCCATTAAGCAGCGTTTTTCAATTACCTTTCCACTTTTAAAACTGGAAAAATCGATCAAAGACTACGGCATCCACTCCATACCAACCACATTTCTTTTCAATAGCGATGGAGAATTGGTAGAATCGTGGATTGGCGGACAACCTTGGAATGATGATGCTTTCTTGAACAATTTAGCTTCTGAGTTGTCTAAGTAGTCTTGAAACCTGCTCTTACATGAAAATTCTTGATCTCAAACTGGCTAAAATTGATCGGCTAACCGCCGACAGTGTTAAACTTTCATTCGACACCCAACTCATGCCTGAGTTCGCCTACCAGGCCGGACAATACGTCACCCTTTGCTTTAACATCAAAGGTGAAGAAGTGCGAAGAGCGTATAGCATATGCAGCACTCCAGGCGATCAACACCTGTCTGTTGCAGTCAAAGAGGTCAAGCACGGTTTGGTTTCAACGCACATTAACCGTAGCGTAATGCCTGGTGAACACATCCGTGTGATGGTTCCACAAGGACATTTCACATTTTCCCCTGACGCTTCGAAAGAGCGCCACATCGTACTTTTTGGCGCTGGAAGTGGAATCACCCCTTTGATCTCTATTCTAAAAACAACACTGGCCCAAGAGCCCAATTCACGTGTTACGCTTTTCTATGGCAACAGAAGAAAAGACAGCATTATGTTCTACGATGAGTTAGAAAGTTTGGGAACCAATCCAAATGTGAACATCTACCACATCCTGTCGGAAGACAGCGGACAACAGCCACTTTTTGCCGGCCGAATAAACTTTGGAAAGACATTGGAATTGGTGTACAATTTTGCCAACGACAGTCTTGAAAAAACCTATTACATCTGCGGACCAGGCGAGATGATGATTTCTACCAAAGATGCCTTGATCGACAGTGGCGTTGATGCAAAGAGCGTCCGCATGGAGTACTTCGAAAACCCAGACCTCAAAGGTAAAGCAAGTGAGCCCATAGCTGTTACTGCTCCTGCTCCTGTGCCTTCAAATGGCATGAGCGAAGTGCATGTGCACCTCGACGGAAACGACTATACATTCAATCTGGCGACAAAAGGGAAGACATTGCTCGAAGCTGCGATTTCAAACGGAGCCGATGCCCCTTTCTCTTGTCGCGGTGGTGTTTGCACAACATGCAGAGCGCAGATCAAAGAAGGCACCGTGAGCATGGATTCAAATCTCAGCTTGACCGACGACGAAATAGAAGAAGGTTATATCCTTACCTGCCAAAGCCATCCAACCTCGGCTGTGGTGCGCATCAGCTACGACGACTAAGGAATACCGATGTATTTATGGGTTTGAAGCGACAATCTCCAACTTGGCGTTTCACGAATGTGGTTGAGAATCATGGGTAAGTTATCTTCCCTCTCCTCCCATTCTGGTTGCAAGAAACAAAGCGTTTTTTTGGCGTCTATCGCCTTGCGATGTCCTTCAGCCCATTCCAAATCGTGCCGGTTGTAAACAA
>JANRAA010000144.1 GCA_030728235.1 Flavobacteriales bacterium | reverse complement strand
TCATCAGCCAGATGACTGCAATATTCGCTGAGAACGTGGTCACCTGTGTTCCAAAGAATCGTTTTGATGGCGAGTAAAAATGCGCGCCGAAAAAGCTCTTGTGAACAGGTATCTGATAAATCGGATCGATCTTCTGCACCAACTCGCCCTCATATGTCACCAAACGTTTAATATCGCTGCTGTTGGTTACAAATTCCTCTAAGCGATCGTTGTGGTACTTATCTTTCGTCGCAATCATTGAATCACGCGCCGCTGTTGTCGCCGTTAGTCTGTTGTTCATGGCGTCTTTCTCACGCACCACCTGTCGGTAGTTGGCCTTGTAATACTCGTACAACAAATCAATTGACGCTTCTATGCTATCGAGTTTGACTTGTGTCAGTGCCTTGTCGCCATCCAAATACAATGGTGAAAATCCTTTCACAGTCTTCACTTCTTTCTGCATCTCGTTGAACAAGATGTTCGCATTCTCCTCTAGTTGTGCCTGATTGGCTCCACTTTCTATGAGTTTGCGTGAATCGGTGATGATCGAACGCATTTCCTTGGTCCAGAAATCTCGTTTCCAACTAAACTGACTAACGCGGGTGTCGTAATCGAAAAACTGCTTGTCGTACCTATTGTTCTTGAACTGATACACAGCAAGTGCTTCATAGGCCCAGCGGCTAGCCATCACGTTTCCAATTGTTGGAACCCCTGATTGTGACGCAAATGCTGGATACAACTTGTCAAATTTCACGATTACTCCACTAAAGAGCAATTGTGGGATAATCAAGATCGGAATCAAAATGTAGATAACCTTCGCTGAATTAAAGCTTGCAGAAATATTCAAGCCCAGTAGGTTAGCGAAACAAGAGGTCGAAAACAAGATTAAAAAGAAGGGCAAAATCATGTCGGAAATTCCCAAAACGGTATTTCCAATAATGACATAACTCATGGTTTGCACGGCAGAGATGGTAAACATGATGCCGATCTTCGCAAACAAATAGCTGTTCTTCGATAGATTCAAAAACTTCTCTCTGCGCAACATTTTCTGATCGCGAATGATCTCTTCGGCACTAACTGTAAGCCCCAAAAACAAAGACACAATGACTGAGATAAAAAGAAACTGCGGAATATTGTCGCTCTCGCGGAAGGTGTAAACCACTTCTTCACCGCGCTCGCTGACGTAGAACTTGACAAAAAAGCTAAGCAAAAGTGCCAAGGCTGGTGCCTCAAGCAAATTGATGAGCATGTATTGTTTGTTCGACAACTTCGCAAGGAAATCGCGCTTTAAGAATACCACCAATTGGCGCAACTTGCCTGGAATACTAAAATTCGACTTTGGAGCATCAACCTCTCCTGGCTCTACTTTGATCTGGTTTCCAATGTATACGTTGAAGAAGTTATTCCACTCATGAGGAGATATCTTCCTGTGTTCTGTTAGATTTCCATATTCATCAACCACTTTCGATTCGATGATATTGAAAATTTGTTCGGGATTGACGTTTCCACAGCGCGCGCACTCACTTTCAGTAAGGTTCACGTGATTCACCAATCGCTTGAAGTAAATGATACTCTCAACAGGGTTACCATAATAGATGGGATAACCTCCTTGATCAAGCAAAAACAGTTTATCGAACATCTTAAAGATGTCTGACGATGGCTGGTGAATAACAACAAAAACCAATTTCCCGCGAAGCGTGAGCTCTTTGAGAAGGTCCATGATGTTCTCAGAATCGCGAGAAGACAAACCACTTGTAGGTTCATCAACAAAAAGTACACTTGGCTCCCGAATCAGCTCTAGGGCTATATTCAGTCGCTTTCTTTGTCCGCCCGAAATGGTTTTATCCAACGGCGAACCAACGCGTAAATCTCTTGTTTCAAAAAGACCCAGTTGCTGTAATGTCTGTTCTACTATCGCTACAAGTTCAACTTCTCCTTTGTCTCCGAAGCAAAGTTTTGCATTGAAAAACAGGTTCTGAAAAACAGTCAACTCTTCTATAAGTAGGTCGTCTTGTGCTACATAGCCGATAACGCCTTCAAGGTTGTCGCTTTCGTGGTGGACATCAATTCCGTTGATTTTTACAGATCCAAAGGTCGGAACGAGGTTACCATTTAATACGTTTAGCAAGGTCGATTTCCCTGATCCACTTCCTCCCATTATACCAATGAGATTGCCTGAAGTTTCTACGATGCTCAGTTGGTGCAAAGCTTGTTTCTTCTGACGCTCGAAATGGTAAGATACGTTCTCAGCTTTAAACACGATATGCGATTCATCCAAGTCGGATAAAAACCCGTGAATGACATCGCTGTAGTAAATCGGTGTAATTTTCGGTCCACGGATACTCGCTCCTTGAGTAAATACTTGAGCACTTGATCCTGTCAAAACTTGTCCGTTTAAGTACAAGTCGTCGCTTCCAAAATACCTTAGAAAGAAAAGATTGTCGGTCGGAATGTGGAAAAGGATTGCTGTTCCTTGCATTCCATCAGATTTCAAAAATCTCGATTTCACCAAATCCCCTTTCTGTCCATTCTTGATGATCAGGAAATTCTCTGAATCGATAAGCGATTCTGAATCGGCGGTGATGAGACTTTTGATACCGTTGTAGACTTCCTTGTCGATGTTAAAAGTATCGGCAACTGTTTCTACAAACTCCCACTCTTGCTCTGTTGTATCGGTAAAAGCAACGATGAATTCCATCACCCGAACAAGGGCATAGAACTTCTCTTTCTGCGCTAGCTCTTCGTTGATGCGTGTGCAAATGCGAAGAACTTTAACGGAGTTCAGTGAAATGCGTTTCTTGCGTGTGTCAGACCCAGCATTTTTGCGTGTATTGAACTCTTCTATGAAAGATTCATACATCTTCAAATACTGTTGAACAAGCTCTTTGTTCAGCTGCTGACGCAGGAATACAGCTACGATGTCGCGACCTCCATTGCCATTTTTACCATCACCACCTTCACGGGCGATTATGGCAAAAAGCTGCATTAATGCTCGGAGAATTCCTGCACTCATCGTTGTTTGACCTTAATATTGTTATTGTGATCTTACTTCTTGAATCCTATCAATAGTACGGCGCAGCCAGACTGTTGTTTGTTCAAATCGAGCTGTGCTTCGATGGTACACTGCATGGTGTTTTCTACAACGAAATCCCAATACGGCGCATTGCTAAAGTCGCTACTTGTGAACAATAGGTTATGCTCTTGATCGTACAATCTGAAAACCAAATTCCCAGAATCCATTCCGCTGCAAGCGGCTATTCTGTATGTGTTTCCACCAAACAAGCTGAGTTCAAACTCGGCCACTTGATCATTGTACAACAATGCTCTGTAAAACTGTCCGTCTGAGATATACTCTTTAGCGAGGTTCATCTCGCACTGATCAGCGATTTCGTCGCATTGAGCAGTGGCAGTCTGTATAGATAACACCGCAAAGAAGGCGGCAAGTGTCAAAAAATTCTTCATGATGTTTCCTTACTGAGTTATCGACTTTCTAATTTCTGTCACTTGACGTGCAATTTCTGCAAGTTGCTCTTCTGAGATCTGGACATTCGATTTTGAATTCAAATACGTTACTTTATCTGCCGCATCTGTTATCGGCTTCACGTAAGCGTAGTTAATTACGAGTCCTTCAAATTGTTTCGACAACTCTGCCATTTTACCGGCTAATTCTATTGTTTGTGGACTATCATGTTTTTTCAAAAGATTGACAAGTGAGTTCACTGCGAACCCTTGCTCACCAATGCGGGTTTTGAAACTATCATCTTGTTTCGCCGCATCAATTGCCAGGTAAAGTGCTTCTACCCAGCCACCTGCTAGAATCAATGTTGCTACTTCGTCTTCATCATTTTGCTTCAAATACTTATCTCCTGCTTTAAACAGGTCGGCATTGAGCTTGTACAATGAATCTTGGACGTCGATATTCTTTGCAAAGCGATCGATCAAAGATTGATCAATGTTGTTGCGAATATCGAGATCAGTAGCCAACGACTCAACCACTTTAAAGTAGTCGAGCTTCTTCTGAGAATTATTGAAATTTGAGAGATATGCCAAATCGGCGCCATACACTCCCATGTTCAGTGATTTCTGGTACTGATTGATGTATTTCTTTTCGTTTGCCAGTGGATTCAGAAGTTCCTCTCTGTAGGAAATCTCCTTTTTGTGCATCAATATCGCCGTTTGAATTGGCGATGGAAGAGAAAAAATCTCACTGTCGATCTTCACCAAAGAAGAGGTAACTGCATTTTGTGCTTCATCAACGGTAACTGTTGACTCGTCTTGAGCATTTTGTGCGCCTTCATCAGCGCATCCTGTTAACAGGGGCACCGACAGAATTGCTGGGGCTAGAATATAAATAATCCGTTTCATAGAGTGGTTTATTACAAAGGTCTTACGCGAATGACCTTGATAGGTTTCCGAAATTACCGATTTTTTTAAGCCACTACCAAGTGAAAAACGAACCTTTGATTACTGTCCTTCGAAACAGCCTTTTCGCCCGGGCAATACCCGAAATTGTTGGTCTAAATCCAAAAACGGGGTTGCTGAAGTGCTTATTGGACCACCATTCCAGGTAGAGCTAGCACTCGAAATGAGGTGAAAATCACCCTCGCCAGCAGCAACGAATGGCGGTGTCGCCCCATTTACGACACCCAAATAATTCGCACCATCTGCTGTCGATGTCTCAGAATCAACCGCGCAGTAGCTAAATTGATACTGTGGATTTCCGCTATCTTCCATGCTTACCAACAACTCTCCGAAATCAGTCAATCCGGCGTTGTTGCCCCAAATGATACAATTGTAAAAGAAGGTGTCTGTTAAGGGCCTTACGATGACTTGGTTTGTGCTCGTCAAGTAGTAATTACTCAAACTCAATGTCGGCGTCTGCCTATTCGAACCGGTCCAGTAATTCGCAAATGTGCAATACTCAAACTGGTACTTCCCTCCTATGCCCAAATTGGCGCAACTTTGTCCGCAGTTGGTAATCAAATTGTTATTCCCGTAGATACTCGCTCCTTGTCCGTACAGACCAATAACCCCCATGTTTTCAATCCGCGTATTGGTAAGCGTCAAGGCGTTCTCTGAAGCACTGCCAAGTGTATCCACTTG
>JANRAA010000143.1:2098-5093 GCA_030728235.1 Flavobacteriales bacterium | reverse complement strand
CATATTCTCCACTGCCGCCACTAATATTCAAAGTGATCTCGCCATCCATACTTTCATAGCAGCTTGAATTTGTAATATTTGCCAAATATTCAATAGGTAGGGGAGCAACCACGTGGATAACTGTATCTGAAATGCACCCATGTTGATCTGTAAGTTGACAAGCGAAATCACCACTGGTGATGTATTGGAGGGCATTGCTGGTGCTACCATCTTCCCAAAGCACTGCTGCTGCGCCAGATACTTCAATACTACCATCTGATGAATCATGACAAAGCGGTTCGGTGATTGAGATAGGGAACTCGGGCTCTGGATAAATCACACAAAAGATTGTTTCACTTGTTGATGATAGTCCGCCGATAGTGGTTTGTACGCTGTAATAACCGGTTTGCGTAACTTCTAAATACTGCTCTGTACTGCCATTCGACCACAAATACGTGTCGTGTTCCCCAGCATTCAACATGATGCTGGAGTCGTAGCAAGCTACAAAAGAAGTTGAAGAAATATGTGCTGAATACGTGCTTCCTTCTTGGATAGTGATATGGGTGCCAGGATTTATAGATGGAATAGAGTCGTTCCACCCACTTGGCCAATGAACGACTAGGTCTTTTGCCTTCTCAGCTTGGTTGAATCCAAAAATCATGTGCTGGGAATTCTGTCCGAGGTAATTTTCACCACTCGCTGTATATGCCACACGATGTTCATTGTCAAAAGAGTATTCTATCCAACAACCAATTCCATCGAAATTGGAGACTGTACCTTCCAAAGTGAGTTTGAAATAGTTGTTGGCGCCGCCAGAATTTCTCCAAAGGCCGTTGGCATTCGGACTTCCATTTCCAGTTAGCATATCGTAATAACCATCATTGTTATAATCGCCTTTGGTGGGTGAGTAGCTGAGGACTTGGTTTGGGGTAGCAAATACCGCTTGATGTTGGCTCCAGATTGCATCTCCATCGTTTCTGTAGAACGGATTTTGGTTGCTTAAAACCGGAGTTGCAGTGGATACAAAGATGTCTTGATCTGCATCATTGTCATAGTCTATCCATAGTGAGCCCCAGCAAAACCGATTTACAGAAAGTCCTGCTGATGAGGTGATATCGGTGAATGTGTTGTTGCCATTGTTTCTCAATAAGCTATTACCACTGGCATTGTTGGCGACATAAAAGTCTAAATCGCCATCGTGATCAATGTCGACCACTGAGTTATTCATTCCATCGACCGAGATGTTCGCACCGGAACTAACTGAAATATCTGTGAATGTCCCGTCTCCATCGTTCAGATACAATCCATTCGTTGGTTCCTTATCGTTCACTACATACAAATCAGGCCAACTATCGTTGTTTATATCAGCCCATACGGCTTGAAAACTAGGTTTGAAGCCATCTCCAACTCCGGCAATTGCTGTTACATCGGTGAATGTGCCTCCGTTGTTTTTGAAGAGCCAGTTTGTAGGACTCTCATTGAGGGAGTAGTTGCACACATACAGGTCGATCCAACCATCTTTATTGTAGTCGCCCCAAGAAGCACCGAATGTTCTTGCCGTGTTTGTTTGAGTTAGTCCGACTTCAGGAGCTATATTGACCAGTTGTCCTGCATCATTGCATTCAAACAGCATGATGGGACCAAAATCGTTAGTTACCAGTAGATCGAGATCGCCGTCTCTATCGAAATCAGCCCAAACAACTTGTTTGGTATCATGAGCACTGCCGAGAACTTGCTGTAACGTAAAATTGCCATTGATGTTTACGTAAAGGTAAATACCCAATCCATCGGTACCAATAGTTAGATCATCTAAACCATCTTGATTGAAGTCGTAGAAACTGACACCATGGCCAAATTCAGAATATCCTGATTGAACTGAGATTCCTTGAGCGTTCGTGATATAGGAGAACTGCTGAGCACAGCAGTTACCCACAAGAAAAATCGCCAAAAGCGGCAATAGTTTGCGTAGCATGGTTAAGGTTTTGAGTAGTTAAATTACTCAAAAAAAAATCACTACATACAAATGAGAGAAAAAAAAAACAGGGATGAAAAATTACGTTTCTCATCCCTGTTTAATTGATATGAATAAACTTAAGGCTTGTAGTACTTCAAAGCCTCGCTCATGTAATCATTTAAATCTTTGACACGTGTCTCATGGCTTGGGTGCGTCGACATGAATTCTGGTGGTGCTTGTCCGCCACCTGCCGACATCCTTTCCCAAAACAAGGGAGCTTGACGAGGATCGTATCCAGCCATGGCCATAAAAACCAATCCCATTTTATCAGCTTCTGTTTCATGATCTCTTGAAAAAGCAAGAGATCCCAATGTACTTCCAACTCCGTATGAAGTTAGGAAGATGTCTTGAGCAACTTGAGGTTTTTCACTTAAGAGAACTGCCAATGTGGTTCCTCCAGCCTGAATGATCAACTGCTGACTCATGCGTTCATTCCCATGACGCGCAATAGCGTGTGCAATTTCGTGCCCCATTACAACCGCTAAACCCGCTTCGTCTTGACAAACGGGGATTATGCCAGAGTAAACAACTACTTTACCGCCGGGCATGCACCAAGCGTTTACTGTAGGGTCATCAACCAATTTGAATTCCCATTCGAAACCTTCAATGCGTTTTGATTGGCCAATGTCTTTTAGGTAGGTTTCAACAGCCACGGCGATTTTTGCCCCAATACCAGCTACCATTTGCGCTTGGCGGTCGGTTTCAGAGACAACATTACTCTCAGCTAAAAATTGACCGTATTGTTGGAACGACATGGCAATCATTTGGCTTTCAGGAAGTAAGTTGACTTGCTTGCGACCAGATATTGGAACGCGAGCGCAGGCTACAAGGGTAGCAATCCCTGTAAGTATTGCAATAACACGAATTTTCATAATCATTGGATTTCAGCCGTAATTCCACGTTCTAACAACGCAGTACACATGGGTTCAAGTTTACTATATTCTCCTTCTTTAACGGTACACTTGCCTTTGAAATGGATAATCAAAGTGCATTGTTCCGCCT
>JANRAA010000143.1:0-2088 GCA_030728235.1 Flavobacteriales bacterium | reverse complement strand
ACGATCGTTGTAGAGCGGTCAGGAGGAAGGCTGGCCTGAATGGCATCGTGTCCGCAAACAGTAATCAAACTTTCAATTACAAAATCGAAGGTGTTCAAGTCGTCGTTAAACACCACCAGTTTGTATTCCTTGGTGGTGTCTACTAAGACATCGAGTTCTTCATCAACTTCCGGACTTATGACCGACATGTGTATCATGACGCAAAAATAGATATTTCGTCACTGTTTTTAGCAAAAGTTAGGTAAGGTCTTTTTTGTTTTGAATAACTACCGAAGCACTTCTCAAAAAATGTTTTGGAAGAATGTTGTTGAAGAAGTTGGCATCGAGAATTGAACGCAGGCGTTTCATTCTCTTCCATCCCTTCTTTTTAGATATGAAGCCATGAAATTTGGCGTCAACTAGCAGTGAGTTTGGGACATTTAAAAGCAACAAAAAGCGATTTAAAGAGATTGGGGCGGCAGAGTTGGTTCTAGCTTCGTTAGTTGATGAGAAAGCGCCTCGGAAATCTTGCATGACAAGTACGCATCCATTTTCAGTTAGTGCCTCAAGGATTAAGTCTAGCTTCGGGAAGAATTTCATGCTGCTGTCTGCCAGCACTCCGTTCTTGATTAATATTAAGTCGAATTTATGAGATCGAAGGACATTTTCAATTGTTTCAGAGTGAAATTCAATTTCATCGGTATAGCCATAGTTTTTCAGTAGTTCGGTTGTTCGATTTTCATTCGCAATTGACGCAAGCACTCGACATCCCATTGTTGCTGCGAGCAAAGCCAAACCACCAGATTGATCGTGTATTACCAATGCGGGACTGCCTGCCTTCATATAGGGCTGAAACATGCGCATGGAAACGCTTCCTTGACTTACATCTTGATCGAAAATGTCTTCAAGTAGCTTTTGGCCCTCCAAGGCCGCACTATTTTGAAGGTAAAACATCGAGGGCGGAGAGGATGAGTTGAAGTGCTGAATCGGCCTCATCTCGCGTCATTGTGAGAGGAGGAGCGATGCGAAACGACCACGGACAGCTTAAAAACCAGAAGCCTATAAAGCCATGTTGCAGACCAAATTCAACGACGGCCTGCACATCCTCGGCGCTGCCGAGATCAATGGCAAAGAAATAACCGCGCTGCCTTACTTCTCGCACTTGGTGATGCTTGCGCAAGGTTTCTGCTATGTGCTGACCAATGGTGTTGATCTCGTTGAAATCGACACCTGACAAGACATCAATGCCCGCCGATGCAGCAGCACACACGAGAGGATGTCCGCCGAAGGTTGTGATATGCCCCAACATAGGGTTCTCGGTAAACTGCTCCATCTTTTCTTTCGCACTGATGCACGCGCCAATGGGCATTCCGCCGCCAAGGGCCTTGCCAAGAGCTAGGATATCGGGTACGATGTCGAACTGTTCAAAAGCGAACATCGACCCCGCGCGGCCCATGCCTGCTTGGATTTCGTCTAATATCAAGAGAGCGCCGACTTCTGTGCAGCGGGCGCGTAATGCCGACATGTATTCCTTGCTCGGAATTCGAACCCCCGCATCGCCTTGAATGGTTTCTACGATCACACAAGCCGTTTGCTCGTCGATGGCTTCGAGGTCAGAAAGTTCATTGAAGCGAATAAAATAGACATCTGGCAAGAGCGGACGAAAAGCTTGTTTTTTGACCTCATTTCCGCTGACGCTCATGGCTCCGTGTGTGCTGCCGTGATATGAGCCTCGAAAAGATATAATCTTCGTCCGCTTGGTTACGCGCTTTGCCAGTTTAAGTGATGCTTCAATGGCCTCAGCGCCTGAGTTCACGAAGTAACAGCAATCGAGAGAGTCGGGCAGGAGGGCAGTGAGCTTTTCGGCCAATTCGCTTTGCGGAGCTTGCATAAACTCGCCATAAACCATGACGTGCAAATGCTTTTCAGCTTGCGCTTTTATGGCATCAACGACATGCGGGTTGGAATGACCGATGGCTGAAACGCCGACACCGGAAATCAAATCCATGTATGCTTTGCCGTGGGTATCGAACAAGTATATCCCACTTGCACGCTCAATTTCTAAAGCGAATGGAAAGCGTGTTGTTTGGGCGAGGTGCCGATCGAAGA
>JANRAA010000142.1 GCA_030728235.1 Flavobacteriales bacterium | reverse complement strand
TGCATACACAGGTATGTTCATCTTCAATCTCGAAGGCGAACTATTGAAAGCAAACCCTGCTTTTGAGAAAATTTTAGGCTACAGCCTAGAAAAGCACACCGACCTTAATTACGCTCAGATATCGCTGCCTCAAGATTATTCCAATGAGTATCTGCTCCTTGAAGATCTAAAATCAGGGAATCTTAGCAGTTATGAAATATCTAAACAATTCTTGAATTCAGATGGCTCGCCGACGCAGTGTATAACTGAAATAAGTCTCGTTCGGAACTACAAAAACGAGCCTGATTACATCATCGGCATTATTCAAGACGTTAGTCATGAACGCGAGTTGATACAAGAGTTATGGAACACAAAAAACAGACTTAAACTAGCCAACGAAGCCGCTGAAATTGGTATTTGGGAATATGATCTCAATAGTGAAGTTTTGATTTGGGACAAATGCATGAAGAGCCTTTATGGCTTAGACGACAGCATCGACGATGAGTTATCTTTTGAGACATGGAGCATGTACATCTTCCCTGATGATCTGCAAGAAACAATACTAGGCACAACCAATGTCATCAACGGCGCTCCGCGGATGGAAGTCAATTTCAGGATTTTTAAAGACGATGAAATAAGGCACATACAAGCCTATGCTGTTAAATTCGAACAAGATGGAGCGAGTAAACTGATAGGACTGAATTGGGACATCACGGATGCAGTGAAGAGCAAAGAGCGTATTCTCCGATTAAACTCAGAGCTTCAAGAGAGCGAAGAGTACATCCGATCATTGTTAGAGCGTGGACACGACGCCGTGGTGGTGCTTGATGCAGACTTCATCATTAAAGATGCAACTGTGAGCACCGCCAACGTGATTGGATATGAAAACGTAGAATGCATTGGACGAGTTGCTTGGAGGTTAATGAATTTCCCCGACCAAGGGAAGTTCTTGAAAGATTGGTATGATATGCTGAACGTACCTGGATCCTCCTTTGATATCGACATTCCTTTTGTGCACAAAGACGGAAATGAAATTTGGCTTGAAACAACCTTTACCAACTTGTTAAAACATGAAGCGGTGAAGGGAGTAGTTATGAATTTCAGAGATGCCACTACACGATATAAAAGCGTTGAACAACTTCAAAAGGCGAAAGAAGCAGCAGAAGAAATCAGCAAGCTCAAGGGAAGCTTCTTGGCAAATATGAGCCACGAAATCCGCACGCCGCTTAATGGAATAATGGGACTGGCAACCCTTATCGGAGAAGAATCAAACCTAAATTCGATCAAAGAATATGCTTCATTGCAAATCCAAAGCAGCTCTAGATTGCTTGAAACAGTGAATAGCATACTCGAAATGGCGAAGCTTGAAGCGAAATCTACTTCATTCAACCAAACAAATCACAACCTCTGTGAATTGGTGAAAATAGGTGTTCGGTCGTTCAAACTGCTTGCTGAAGAAAAAGGCTTAGACTTCAGATTCAGGTGCGATTCTGAAGATCTGGTTGTAGAAATTGACCCAGGTGTGATTCACCAAGTGGTAAACAATGTTGTTGGCAATGCCGTTAAATTCACTTTGAAAGGATTTGTTGACGTACACGCATTTGAAGCTATACAAGATGATCAATTGTACTTTAACATTCGCGTGCAAGATTCAGGAATAGGCATTGACCCTACGTTCATTTCGAAGCTTTTTGATGCTTTTGAACAAGAGAGTCAGGGCTATTCGCGGCGATTTGAAGGGTCAGGTTTGGGATTGAGCATTACGAAGAAATACATTGAAATTCTTGGGGGATCGATTGAAGTGACCAGCACCAAAGATGTTGGAAGCACCTTCCTCATTCGGATTCCGGTTAAACGCGTTGATTCATGAAGCGAGCACTATATGTTGAAGACGATATGATCAACCGACTGATCATGGCGAAATACCTAATAAATGATTTCATTGTCGACACTGCATCATCATCAACCGAGTGTTTCTTGCAAATTGAAAGAAACACTTACGATGTAATACTTCTCGACATCAATTTAGGTCACAACGACATCGATGGAATCACCTTGATGAAACAAATCCGCAAATTGAATCTGCATCGCAAAGTAATTTTTGGGGCAATCACAGCATACGTCGATACGAACGACAAAAGTGCCATTTTGAATGCTGGTTTTGATCTATTTCACCCAAAACCCATCGATCGGACCAAACTCATTTTGGAGTTGAACACACTTTTGAAAAACTAGGCTACTGGACATTATAGCACTGTCACTAAGACTTCTGCTTTGGCTTTCATTGATCCAATTGGCAACAGATTCATCCCGAACTTTTCACCGAGTCTCTTCACGTCTGCAGCACCATCAGGGCTCACAGAAATAAGCAAACCACCGCTTGTTTGTGGGTCGCACAACAAATCTGTAAAAAACCCATCCTGCACACTGCAATGATGTCCGTAACTCTTAAAATTGCGCTTTGTACCACCTGGCACGCAGCCTAAATCGTGGTAATGCTTCAGCCTCCCTGGCAGCAATAGCGGTACTGAATCTGCTACAATCTCTGCGCTGAGCTGAGCTCCTTCACACATTTCAACCAGGTGACCGAGGAGTCCAAAACCAGTGACATCCGTTAGCGCATTCACCCCTTCCATCAATCCAAGTTCAGCGCCTATTTTATTTAAAGTTTGCATACTAGCTACAACTGCATCAACATCCTCGCCGCTGGCGAGACCCTTTTTTTGAGCTGTAGTAACCATACCGACACCGAGGCCTTTGGTAAGAAAAAGGACATCATTTACGCGGGCAGTGTTGTTTTGCTTGAGGTGTTTTATTGCTACACGGCCTGTTACTGCTAGGCCAAATATAGGCTCCGGACAATCGATTGAATGTCCGCCTGCGAGTGGAATACCCGCCGCTTCGCATATCATTCTTCCCCCTTCAAGCACATCACCCGCCACATCGGGGTGCAATTTATCGATCGGCCAACCGAGAATAGCGATTGCCATGAGCGGTGTTCCCCCCATAGCGTAGACATCTGAAATAGCATTTGTTGCCGCTATTTTTCCGAAAGAGGCAGCGTCATCAACGATTGGCATGAAAAAATCCGTCGTCGATATGATAGCCGTTCCATCGCCCAAATCCATAACTGCAGCATCATCTTTCGAGCTATTGCCAACCAAAAGAGAGGCATGTGCACCCTGCTTGCCAACACGCGACAGAATTCCATCCAATACCGCGGGAGAAAGCTTGCAACCACAACCAGCACCATGACTGTATTGGGTCAATCGAATTTTTTCTTCCATAGTTCAGTTTCGTTTTTTAGCAGCATATCGCTTATTTCAGACACCGCCATACCATTGGCATTTATGGTTGTCTGGTTATCATCTAATCTCTTTGCAATTGTATGTGAGTACGCTTTATCGTAGTAGGCCAAACCAACTTCTGCGGCCGATTTCAAATCACCTTTTTCGATGGCTTCAACCGCTGAGCTAACATGCTGTCCGCCCAAGCGTTTGCGTATCTTCTCAAATCCATGTTTTAGCAGATCAGGAGTCAGCGCTCCATATTCGCGGGCTAATTTTTCAGCTCTTTCGCTCCTATCCTTTTCTATAATCACGAAAGGAGCCTTGACCATTTGTTGGTAGAAATCTTCCAAAATATAAACGGTACCTATTGAGCGGCTCTCATCTTCCAGCCATATGGGCTTCGATCTCGAGAACTTAGAAACAAGCTTCCAAACCATGTTATTGAACATTTCAGATGTCGGTTGATCGGCATCCAACAGATTTCCAAAAGCAGAACCTTTGTGATTCGCAATCCCCTCTAAATCAACCACCTGAGCACCTTTATCGTGTAAATCACGCAACACCTCTGTTTTACCAGCACCAGTCATTCCTCCAAGTACCAAAAGATTTTGTACCAGCGACAGTTCATCAACAACCAATCGGCGGTACGCCTTATACCCTCCAGGCAAAAGATCAACTTGCATACCTGCACTTCTCAGCAACCACGCCATCGACGAAGACCTCATACCACCGCGCCAGCAGTACATGAAAATTGGTTTCCCATTGCTCAATGAACGTGCTTCACGGACAAAGTTCACCATTTTCGGACCTACGAATTCAATTCCCAATTCAAACGCATACTGTTGACCCACCTGCTTATAGGCAGTGCCCACCTTCGCCCTTTCATCATCCGAAAAAAGCGGAAAAGAAATAGCACCAGGAATGTGGCTAGTTGAAAATTCTGCAGGAGAACGGACATCGAGAAGCACCCCATTTTCAGCTTTTTCAAGAAAAGTTTTCACTGCTTCGTCCATACCGCAAATATAGCGAGTTCAGCACCTAATAAACGGCACAAGGTTATTCACCGTTCGATATTCACTATTCCTTGCACAATCAACGCAGTTCAAAATCCGAGTTAGTACCTTCGCGTCATGCGCAAACTGATAGATTCTATACGCGACGCTCACAACGCACTGCTCATAGGTGCATTACTTCTGCTGTGTCTCGGGGGATTATTGTATCTCTATCCACGAGAAGGAAATTTCAAGTACACCTATTCAGAGGGACAGATTTGGCCTTACGAAGACTTTTTTGCTCCAAAAGAGACTGAAATTTACTTGATGGATGATGAATTTGAATCTGCTAAAGCAGCATTTCGACAAAGTGCTATTCCCGTTTACAGGCGAGAATCGGGCGTTGAGACCAAGAAAATAGAAGCGGCAAGAGAAGTCATACACCAAGCAGTCGCGTATATGAATCCTACTGATTTTAGCGAATGGACAGGCAAGTCGGTAAAAGATGAAGGAGCGATTGAAGCAGCCGAGGCAGGGGTAATAGAAGCGTTGCACGACATCTTCGAAATTGGAGTTATCAACCTTGATTCGCAGCATGAAGATTTTGATACGAACAGAGAAATACGCGTTATAGAAGGCGCCTATGCGGCGGATGTGAAAGTTGCAGATCTATTGACCCTTTCATCAGCATTTGAGCGATTTTCCAACGATCGAAGATCTGGCCCGGCCTATATTCACGACGCAGTGACCCCTATGATCGCATACAACCTCGTTTACGATGAGGCAGCAACATTAAAGTTGATAGAGACACGCATCAATGGAATACCGAGAAAGAAAGGAGAACTGAAAGAAGGCCAGCTAGTAATACGCAAAGGAGAGCGCGTAGGCACCGACGAGATTCGCGAA
>JANRAA010000141.1 GCA_030728235.1 Flavobacteriales bacterium | reverse complement strand
GATATCGGTTGAAGGTTTGCCTCCAGGTTGGTATGCCTTGAGGCTTTCGAATGAATTTGAACGACATCTTTTCCCTTTCATCAAGGAATAGGTTGATACACAGCGGAAAGGCTATCTCAAGTGGGGATAGCCTTTTTGTTCATCGCACTGCTCCTAGTCCATGTTTCCAAAGCCCTCTGACGATTAAGCCTTGGGCCAATATGTAGGTCGACATTACCAAAATCGGACTGAAAGGGATGTTGTTCATGAAACGATCCAATGCGATGAGCGAATCAGAGAGAAGGAAAACAAAGGCACCAACCGTTACCAGTAAAAACGATTGCAAGGATGTTTTCCCGTAGCGTGAAACGGCTCCTGTAGTCATAATCAGCAAGGCTCCACTATAGAGAATTACTGGAAGCAAAAGATCGCCGAGATACGGATTCAACACACGCAGCAAAACCATGGGAATGGCAGCTAAAAGAGGAATTAGTAGAGGGTATTTTCGAATGATGAGGGGTTCGAAATTCTTATCCATCGCCTTTGTGTAGCCGATGAAATAGCTGATTTGCGCGATGAGAAAAGCGGCTAACCCTAGCACAAAGTAGGGTTCGGTATCGGCAAATAGCAAAAGGATGTCGCCAACCCACGAGAATATCAAAGCCAAGACGACTGTGAGATAGCATTTCATCTGGCGCATGTTGGAAAGAACAAACCCAATGAGAAGTGGCATAAGCGCTCCCTTCAAAGCACCATAAATAAGCGGATAATCCCATTGATACATGCTCAAGCCCACCACTGCGAGACCCACCAACGCATATGTCAAAAACCAAAAATTACTTTTCATTCCAAAAGCTCCGTGTAATTAAAATTCCGAACCAGGCAGCAGCGAGCAGCGTTGCAACTACTGTGATGCCGGCGTAAACTGCATCATGCAGCACCAAACCAACCCACGCTGCGTACAATCCCAAGGCGGCAATGCGAAAGCTTTCAATGAGGCGACTGTTTTTCGACCGATCGAAAATGCTGCCAGTGGCAAACACTTGGATGAGGATAAATACCAAGAAAATGCTTTTTTGTGGGTTCGTGAAGGTGTCCATTTTGAACAGAAACAGCGCTCCGATCAATACAATTAGGGCATATTGCACCAGCAGGTATAGGTTGATTGCCAGCGGTAGCTGCACCTGATATTTCTGCTCGTTTCCTGTAAGCACTGGCGGTGCTTTGTATCCGCCGAGTGAGGCGGGATACCAACCTGGAGCAGCAAAAAGAAATCGCACACGATCGGTGAAGTGCGGAATGCTCTTCATGTCTGCCCAAAGCTCATAAAACGGCTTTACGTGCGCCCAAACAGGGTTGAAAGAATCGAGCTGACGGGTAATTCCGAAAGTAGGGTGCTCCTCTTCAACTTGAAAAGTGCCGAACATTCGGTCCCAAATGATGAAGACACCCGCGTGGTTTTTATCAATGTATTTCGGATTTCGTCCGTGGTGAACGCGGTGGTGAGAAGGGGTGTTGAAGATCCATTCAAACCATCCCATTTTATTGATGAGGTCGGTGTGAATCCAAAATTGATAGAGGAGGTTGAAACCGATGCTGATAACAAACCAGGTTGGTGGAAATCCGAGCGCAGCGAGCGGAAGATAGATCCAGAACATCAGGATTTTTTGAAACGAACCCTGCCGCAAAGCGACCGACAGGTTGTAATCTTCACTCTGGTGATGCACCACATGTCCGGTCCAAAACAAATTCACACCGTGGCTGATGCGATGCGACCAGTAATAGGCCAGATCGACCAAAATGAAGAACAAGATGTACATCCCCCAATGCGAAGGAATTGCATAGGGCAGATACGGTTGTGCCAGAGAGAACACCAAGGCATACGCACCTACTGTGAAGACCTTGGCAAATACACCTGTGCTCTGATCGATGATTCCGCAGGAAATGTTCGCTACGGCATCGTTCAAGCGGTAATGTGAACCCTCTTTTTTACGCGATTGGAAGTAATCGACAATGAGTTCAATTCCGATTAAAACAAAGAATATGGGGATTGACAGAATAACGGGATCGAGATTCACAGTGACGTGTTTTGTCCAAATGTAGCGAAATTGAATAGCCGAAACTCGGTGTTTATTCCCAAAATGCATGTGAAAGGGCTACCTTTGCACAAAGCGTTGCGATGGTTCTGTACAATGTAACAGTTAATGTGGATGATGAAATCCACGAGGAATGGCTAGCATGGATGAAAGATGTGCACATTCCACAGGTACTCGACACGGGTATGTTTATCGAAAACCGTATCTGCAGAGTTGAAGGTTTTGAAGAAGGTGGGATGACCTATGCCATTCAATACCTCGCACCTGATCGCCACCATTATAACCGCTATCAAGTTGAGTTTGCTCCTGCTTTGCAGAAAGATCATGCTGAAAAATACGGCAGCAGAGCTGTTGCTTTTCGCACGGTACTCGACGTTATACACCAGGATAAAAGGTGAAAGTAACTCCTAAAAAAGCCCTCGGGCAGCACTTTTTGCGCAATGGCGGCATCGCTATGGACATCGCTTCAGCGCTTACCAAGCACGGTGATTACCAGCGTGTGATCGAAATAGGGCCTGGCACTGGAGCACTTACGAAGTGCATTCAAAAAGCACAGCCAGACCTACACCTCTCGGTTATTGAAATCGATGGGGAGTCGATTACCTATTTGAAACTCAACAAGGTTGTACCTGATGAGGATATTTTTGATGCCGACTTTTTGAAGGCGCCTTTGCTCGATATGATGGGCGATAAATTCGCGGTTATTGGCAATTTTCCCTACAATATTTCGACTCAGATTCTTTTTCGGGTGTACGACATGAGAGATCACGTGCCTGAAGTGGTGGGGATGTTCCAAAAAGAGGTGGCCATGCGCATTGCGTCGGGTCCGGGGTCGAAAGAATATGGCATTCTTTCGGTTTTGTTGCAGATGTTTTACGACATCGAATACCTATTCACCGTTGATGCCATGGAGTTTGAACCTCCACCAAAGGTGCAATCTGGGGTCATCCGCCTGCGGCGAAACAATATTGTTGACCCAGGGTGCGATGTGAAAATGTTCAAGAACGTTATCAAAACAGCATTCAATCAACGCCGAAAGACGCTGCGAAATAGCTTGAAGGCATTGACTCCGGAAGGGTTTGTGTGGCCAGAAGATTTGGCCGGACAACGTCCAGAGCAGCTCGGACCGCACGAATTTGTCAGAATCACCAATTTATTTTCAGAATCCTAAGTGCTGATTATCTTTGAACCGAACACGCACCCATGAGCAAGATCATTACCCTCAGCGAATTTATCATCGACCGTCAGGCCGACTTCCCGTATGCTTCTGGTGATTTGTCGCGCTTGCTGAGCGATATCGGTATTGCCGCTAAAATCGTCAACCAACAGGTCAATAAAGCAGGTTTGGGTGATATCCTCGGTGCGTTTGGAACCACCAACATTCAAGGGGAAGTGCAGCAGAAGCTGGATGTTTATGCCGATGAGGTTTTCATCAATTCGTTTCGCAACGGAGGTGAAGTTTGCGGCATCGCCAGTGAAGAAAACGATGCCTATGTGGCCTTCGATCGCGATCTGTGCAAAAAAGGGAAGTATGTGGTGCTCTTCGATCCGCTGGATGGTTCTTCGAACATCGATGTGAATGTTTCCATAGGGACGATTTTCTCTATTTTCAGACGGACATCTTCTGTCGGCGATTTAGCCAATATCAACGATTTTTTGCAAAAAGGCTGTGAGCAAGTAGCCGCTGGATATGTAATCTACGGTTCTTCTACGATGCTCGTTTACACCACCGGCTATGGAGTGAATGGATTTACACTCGAACCTTCAATTGGGGAGTTTTGTCTGTCGCATCCGTCGATGATGATTCCTGAAGATGGAAAGGTGTATAGCATAAACGAAGGCAATATGGCGATAACAACGCCTGGAATAAAAGCCTACGTGGATTTTTGCAAAGAGGTGGATAAGAAAGATGGACGTCCGTATTCTGCCCGATACATCGGGTCGTTGGTTGCTGATTTTCACCGCAACCTGATCAAAGGTGGTATTTACATTTATCCTGCTACAAAAGGCTCTCCGAAAGGCAAACTCCGACTGCTCTATGAATGCAGTCCGCTAGCGTTCATCGTTGAACAGGCCGGCGGACTAGCAACAACGGGTGCGAGTCGAATCATGGACATCCAGCCCAAAGAGCTTCACCAAAGAGAGCCACTATTGATCGGATCGAAAAACATGGTGCTAAAAGCGATGGAGTTTATCGCTGAATTGGAGTCAACAAAAGTCTAGAGGCCTTATCCCGTCTGCCCTACCTACTGAATTTGGTGTTTCGCTTTATCTACCGAACAATCGGCGCATGTTTTCTCATATCATGTCTCTCACATTGATTGAAAGCAGTATTTTTGCGGTGCTTTGACACTCGAAGATTTTTTCCGCCTGTATTCATCCGACAAAGTAACGCAAGAGATTGTCGACGGAATTGCACCCGAATCCAGTAAAGTAGCCATCAATGGCGCTGTGGGCTCGTCGGTAGCAATGCTTGCTGCTGCTGCAATTTCAAAATTGAAGGGCGATTATTTGTTTGTCCTCACCGACAAAGAAGAGGCGGCCTATTTCATGAACGATATCGAGCATTTGCTCGGAAGCAGTTGGAAGGTGTTGTTTTTTCCACGTTCAGCACGGGTTCCTTATCAGGCAGAGCAAACCGAAAATGCGAACATCGCGATGCGCGCGGAGGTGCTTAACGACTTGGTGAAACTGCGCGGAAGCACCATCGTGGTGACCTATCCAGAAGCGCTGTGTGAACACGTTATCGCACGAAAAAATCTTGTTGAACACACCTTCGACATCGCCATCGGCGAGAACTACTCGATGGAGTTCTTGGATGATTTGATGATCGATTTCCATTTTGAGAAGGTTGATTATGTTTATGAACCCGGACAGTATAGCGTTCGCGGGGGAATCGTAGATATTTTCTCTTACAGCTTCGACAAGCCGTATCGCATTGAGTTTTTTGGCGATGATGTGGAGAGCATCCGCATGTTCGATCCTACAACGCAGCTATCAACTGCAAAAATGAGCCGGGCGACCATCGTGCCGCACGTTGGGAAAAAGTTGCTTGAAGAATCGCATACGTCGTTCTTCGATTTCATCTCTCCCGACACGTTCATGTGGTTCAAGGATGTCAGACACGCTGCTGAAG
>JANRAA010000140.1:3030-5229 GCA_030728235.1 Flavobacteriales bacterium | reverse complement strand
TACATTGACCTTGTTTTGTTTGAGGGTTCTTGCTCTCACCTTAGTTGAATAGAGAATCTACGAATTCATATTTATTGAAAACCTGGAGGTCTTCCAAGCCCTCACCCACGCCGATGTACTTCACCGGAATCTTCAGTTCATCAGATATACCGATAACGACACCACCTTTTGCTGTGCCATCGATTTTGGTCAGCGCCAGCGAAGTCACTTCAGTAGCTTTCGTAAACTGACGTGCTTGTTCTACCGCGTTTTGTCCGGTAGAGCCATCTAGCACCAACATCACCTCGTGAGGTGCGTCAGGAATAACCTTCGCCATTACGTTTCGTATTTTCGAAAGCTCATTCATCAGGTTTATCTTGTTGTGCAAACGTCCGGCAGTATCAATCAGCACCACATCAATGTTTTGAGCTATTGCCGACTGCAACGTATCGAATGCTACCGAAGCGGGGTCGGCGTTCATGCCTTGCGACACGATAGGCACACCTGCACGTTCGCTCCATATTTTCAGTTGATCAACGGCAGCCGCTCTGAAGGTATCGGCAGCGCCGAGCATCACCTTTTTCCCTTGTTTCTTTAGTTGATAAGCTAGTTTCCCGATGGTGGTTGTTTTACCTACACCGTTCACCCCAACAACCATGATCACATACGGACCATTCATGGCTGGGATGTTTATTTCTGAGTCGTTGCCGCTGTTTGAATCTTCAAGCAAGGCTACGATTTCTTCTTTTAGGATGCCATTGAGCTCATCGGTCCCCAGGTATTTATCGCGGGAAACCCTTTCTTCAATGCGCTCAATAATTTTGATTGTTGTTGCCACACCCACATCGCTTGAAACGAGCACCTCTTCGAGGTTATCGAGCACTTCAGCATCTACCCTGCTTTTCCCTGCGATAGCTTTTGTGAGCTTCGAGAAAACACTTGTCTTCGTTTTTTCTAGTCCACGATCAAGTGTTTCTTTCTTTTCTTTTGAGAATATACGTTTGAAAAAACTCATGAGGGAGGCATTGAATTACGGGGTGCAAGTTACGAAGTTATAGCGCAAGAGTATGAACGACAACCCGCAGAATATCGGAAAAGCGATTTTGTTGACAATACTTGTGATAAGGAGCCAAAAAAAAAGGCCTCCGTTCAGGAAGCCTATACCGTTTGAATCGGTGGATTACTTTGTAAAGTAAGCGTCGATATTGTCGTTGTGGACAATCTCTTCACGGAAAGCGTAAGCTCCAGTTTTCTCAGAGCGCACCATCTTGATTACTTTCGTATGTTGTTTACCACCACCTTTCTGTAGGGATGCTACTGTCTTCTTAGCCATGGCTTATCTTATTTAATTTCTTTGTGTACGGTGTAACGACGGAGAACACGGTTGTATTTCTTGATCTCCATACGATCAGGAGTATTCTTCCTGTTCTTGGTAGTTACGTAACGAGAAGTTCCCGGCTGTCCGGTCGCTTTATGCTCTGTACATTCTAGGATGACCTGAATGCGGTTTCCTTTCTTGGCCATTATCTTTCAATTTCGGGACGGCAAAGATACAAATTTTCTTTTACGGCGAAAGATTTTTCATCAATTAATACAAACCTTTTCAAACATTTCTCCAGCGTTCCAGTTTTGGTATTCTGCGGGTGAAAAATTTAGCTAAGAATTTCGGCAATCCGCCTTCCATTAATTTCCCAGCAACAAAAATCTGCATTTGTTCAGCCGTCATATCTTTCTGCCTGAATTCACCGCTTTGGTAACACATGCTACAATACGATAAACTCTTGCTTCCATCCGCCTCTGTGCCTCCCTGTTGGGGATCTTTCGAAAGCGGCATCATACAACTCTGACACATCTTCGCCATGAACCATTTTCATCTTGCGGTGCGAAGATACAATACTATTGAACACCCCACACCCACCTGTTAATAAGCCATGATTTCGAGCAACACAACCTTGTTCCGGCTCGTTATCTTTGTCGGTTGCAAGCGACGCCATGAGCAAACAGAAAAACACCTTAAAACAAACCGAAACCAAGCCCGAACCACCACCTGTTCAAGAGAAGAAGAGCAAAGAAAAGGTGAAGGAGAAAAAATCGGTAATCCCGGCATGGACGAAAGATTCGCGCGTGAAGCGCATCTTCGCCATTGTGTCGACCATGATTTCTGTCTATTTGTTTTTGGCTTGTATCAGCTTCATTTTCACTGGCCATCATGATTTGCGA
>JANRAA010000140.1:0-3020 GCA_030728235.1 Flavobacteriales bacterium | reverse complement strand
TCAGAATTTATTGGGTAAAATTGGTGCCCATGCCGCATACTTTTTGATGAACCGATCTTTTGGTCTGGGCGGCTTGTTCATACCATTCATCATGTTCTTGTTTAGCTGGAAGCTTCTCATTGGCAAGCACCTCTTACCACCTGCCAAGACCTTGCGTCTGTCGCTATTTGCTATGCTTTTCATCCCGCTATTCATAGGTTTCTTTTTCCATGAAAAACAAGAAGATCTGGGCAAGATACTTATTACTTGCAACGACAACCTAGTGGGTGTTTACGGGGTTTTTGTGACCCGCTGGTGCATCTTCACACTCGGCTGGTTTGGATCATTATTGCTCATCCTCATCATTGCCGGGTCATCGTTCATTTTCAACTTCAATCCGAAATTGGAGATCGCCAGCCTGGATGTCGGGCATCGGTTCGCTATTCAAAAAGCAAGAGTCGCCTCACTCGGCGGATGTTGAAGGCGATTTTGAAACGGAAGAGCCTGTAATTAACGAACCAGAGACTGCTGTTGAAGACGACATCGAAGACGAAGAAACGCCCTTTGAAATCGACAGAGCAGATGCCGCGCTGGATGAATTGATTTCGTTGAACAAAGCCGTTGTGCCTCCCGCACCTCCTGTTATCGAATTCAAAGAAGAAGAGTCTGAACCCGAACAAGAAGAAGATGCTTTTGAGTTCGAAGTGGCTGCTGAAGAAAAACCCGTGGCCGTCTCTGCCGAAGAAGAAGAAGAAGAATTGATCATTGAAGCCACTGCCACAGAAGAGCTATTAACAGAAGATGAGATTGATAGCAAAGTGCAGGAATTCGGCGAATACGATCCGAAGCTTGACTTGTCGCGTTATGAGTTACCGAATATCGATTTGCTCGAGCAGCACGGCAATGGCACCGTTGAGATCAACAAAGACGAGTTGGAGGCCAACAAGAACCGGATTGTAGACACCCTCAACAACTACAACATCGAGATCAGCAAGATCAAAGCCACCGTTGGGCCGACCGTTACCTTGTATGAGATCATCCCCGCCCCTGGGGTGCGCATTTCGAAGATTAAAAACCTTGAAGACGACATCGCACTTAGTTTGGCAGCGCTTGGCATACGTATTATAGCACCCATTCCTGGAAAAGGGACCATCGGTATCGAAGTACCCAATTCAAAATCAGAAATTGTTTCAATGCGTTCATTGATCGCATCAGACAAGTTTCAGAATTCCGATGCCGAGCTACCAATTGTGATGGGTAAGACCATAACTAACGAAACATTTGTTTTCGACTTGGCCAAGATGCCACACTTGCTGATGGCAGGAGCTACCGGACAAGGTAAATCAGTAGGATTGAATGCCATATTGGTGAGTTTGTTATATCGCAAGCACCCATCGCAATTGAAGTTTGTATTGGTCGACCCAAAGAAAGTTGAGCTTACCTTGTTCAACAAGATCGAGCGCCACTTTCTTGCCAAGCTGCCCGATACCGATGACGCCATCATTACCGATACCAGTAAAGTGGTTACCACATTAAATTCGCTCTGCGTGGAGATGGATCAGCGCTATGAGTTGTTGAAAGAAGCCCAGTGTCGGAACATCAAAGAATACAACCACAAGTTCATAAACCGCAGGTTGAATCCAGAGAACGGACATCGGTATATGCCATATATTGTGCTGGTTGTCGATGAGTTTGCCGATTTGATCATGACTGCGGGCAAAGAAGTTGAGACACCTATTGCACGATTGGCGCAATTGGCGAGAGCTATCGGAATCCACCTCATCATCGCTACACAGCGACCATCAGTTAATATCATCACTGGAACCATCAAAGCCAACTTCCCAGCACGAATAGCTTTCCGAGTGACCTCGAAGATTGATTCGCGCACCATTTTGGATGCAGGAGGAGCAGATCAGTTGATTGGACGAGGAGACATGTTATTTTCAACAGGAAACGATTTGACACGCATCCAATGCGGATTTGTAGACACCCCAGAAGTAGAGAAAGTAACCGAATTTATTGGTTCCCAGCAAGGATATCCGAGTGCATTCTTATTGCCAGAATTTATCGATGAGAATGCAGGTGAAATTGGTAATTTAGCCGACGAAGATCGCGACGACCTGTTTGCCGATGCAGCCCGAATAATTGTTTTGCACCAGCAAGGATCAGCATCCTTGTTGCAGCGGAAATTAAAATTGGGGTATAACAGAGCGGGCAGGTTGATTGATCAGTTGGAAGCCGCAGGAATCATCGGACCGTTTGAAGGAAGTAAAGCACGTAAAGTTTTAATTTCCGACGAATACAGTTTGGAACAGTTCTTGAATAGCGGCGCATAACGAAACGAAAAGAATGAAAAATTTCATCTACACCCTCAGCACAATGGCCATCATGTTTTTGGCAATTGGCACACAAGCGCAAGACAGTGCAAAGATTTTGAACGAGTTGAGTGCAAAGGCAAAGAAATACACCACTGTGTATGCCGAGTACAGTTCACGTTTGATCGACAAGAAGAACAACATCGATTTAAAGCAAGAAGGTAAAGTTTACATTCAGGGAGAGAAGTACAACTTAGAGTTGGGCGAGTACAACCTGATCACTGATGGGGAGACTCATTGGACGTATGAGAAAGCCACCAACGATTGTTATATTGATTATTTGGAAGACATGGAAGGAGAGGCTTTTTCGCCATCTGACATGTTTACCATTTGGGAGAAAGATTTCAGACATGAGTTGAGAGAGACTGTTACAGAAGGCGGAAAAGAGTTCTTTTTGATTTACCTATTTCCATTGAAGCCATCTGAGAAGGCGTTTCACACCATTCAGTTGTACGTTGATAAATCGAAGATGGAGATTTCGAAGTTCATCGTTAAAGGACGAGAGGGTAACGACATCATCTACACATTGAAATCGTTTAAGCCGAATGCGACATTACCTGCAAACATATTTAAGTTCAGTCAGTCGGCCCATCCGGGATCGAAGATGATTGACAATCGGATTTGATGTAGGATCTCCCCCCTGGGAAGGCTGTTTTTGGACAGCCT
>JANRAA010000139.1 GCA_030728235.1 Flavobacteriales bacterium | reverse complement strand
GAGAGGCAGAGATAGAATGCATAGGACTGGTGCACGGACAAAAGCCAGCTGTTTTGAGTCACACCCTTGCCGACTGCATGAATTGGGGCATGAAGCTGGAATTTGTTGAGCGTGAATGGTATGCCCAGCGCGATACCGAGGCCTTTAAACAGTGGGTTCGGGAAACATTTGAATTGAGCTATTTTATTCCCGAAGGAGGCAGCAATTTTTTGGGAGTGAATGGCTGCATGGAGATTTTAGACGCAGCCGACAAGACCTTCGACACCATAGCTGTGCCTGTTGGATCGGCCACCACCTTGGCAGGTTTGCTGCTCACCGCACATCCGCGACAGCGCATTTTAGCTTTTGCAGCTTTGCACGACGAAGGGCTTCCAGAAAAACTCGAAAAACAGCTTTATTACACCCTGATGGATGCTGAGCTTGCAGCCGATTTTGCAGCACGCGTAGAATGGGTTTTTGATTACACCTTCGGTGGATTTGCGAAAACGACTCCTGAGCTGCTCGCGTTCATGGAGCAACAAGCGCAAAACAACTTGCCACTCGACAAAGTGTACACCTCCAAAATGATTTTCGGACTACATGACCTCGCTGCGAAAGGAAAAATCGGGCCCGAAGAAACCGTATTGGCAATTCACACAGGCGGACTTCAGGGCAATCGCGGATTGGTTAGTACGCCCGCTCGTTGATGCCTTCCATGTAGTTGATAAAGGCACGGTTTACCACCTTGTTACCGCCAGGGGTAGGGTAGTCGCCCGTGAAATACCAATCGCCGAGATTGTGCGGACAAGCGCTATGCAGGTTAGAAACCGGTTGGAAAATGATGCGCACCTCCGCGTGGATTTCAGCCGGGCGCAAAAGCACACCAATTTCGTCTGAAATTTCTTCATCGGAGAACGAAGCATACACCTCTTTCACGTAGTTTTTCACCTGTTCCTTCGGCAGAGCTTCTTGCTCTTTGCACTTGCGGTACACCATGTCGAGGACATCCGATTTACCTCCCTTTTTCAGCAGAGAAACCGCAGCTTGAAACGCGATGAAATCACCCATCTTCGCCATGTCGATACCATAACAATCGGGGTATCTGATTTGCGGAGCCGACGACACCACAACAATGCGTTTTGGCCCGAGGCGGTCAAGAATTTTAAGGATCGACTTTTTTAACGTCGTACCACGAACAATGGAATCATCAATTACCACAAGGTTGTCGGTACCGCGATTTACCGTTCCATACGTGACGTCGTAAACGTGCGCCACCATGTCGTCACGGGCATCATCTTGAGTAATGAACGTGCGCAGCTTGGCATCTTTAATTGCAATCTTCTCAACCCGCGGACGGATGTTGATGAGGTTCAGCAATTCTTCATCTGACAAATGTATGGCGCCCTCTTTCAAACGGTCGAACTTCCATTGATTGAGGTAGTCTTCAAGTCCTTTCACCATGCCCAAAAACGCAGTTTCAGCGGTGTTGGGAATAAACGAAAAGACAGAGTTTTTAAGGTCGTGGTCAACAGCGTCAAGGATGCGCGGAACGACCAAGCGTCCGAGTTCTTTGCGCTCTTTGTAAATATCTGCATCGCTGCCTCTTGAGAAGTAGATGCGTTCGAAGCTACACGCTTTGATTTCTTTTGTCTCGCGTACTTTTTCAACACTTACGCGGTTGTCTTTGCGGATGATGAGTGCGTGTCCGGGTGTCAGTTCCACAACCTCTTCAATCGGCACATTGAAAGCCGTTTGAATCACAGGGCGCTCGCTAGCGACTACCACTACTTCATCATCTTCATACCAGTATGCCGGACGAATTCCAGAAGGGTCGCGCAGTACAAAAGCGTCTCCATGACCTATTAGTCCTGCCATGGCATAACCGCCGTCCCATTTATCCGCCGAACGGCGAAGAATCTGGGCAACATCCATGTTTTTCCCAATGAGGTGAGTGATTTGCTGATTGCTGTACCCTTGGTCTTTGTAGATGCGGAACAAACGTTCGTTTTCCTCATCTAGAAAATGACCGATTTTCTCCATCACCGTCACAGTGTCGGTGCGTTCTTTTGGGTGTTGACCGAGTTCTACGAGTTGACCAAAAAGCTCATCTACATTCGTCAAATTGAAGTTGCCAGCTACTACCAAATTGCGCGTCATCCAGTTGTTTTGGCGAAGGAAAGGGTGAATGCTTTCGATGGAGTTTTTACCGAACGTACCATAGCGCAGGTGACCCAGAAAAAGTTCACCCGTAAAGCCGTAGTTCTTTTTCAGGTAATCGACATCTTTCAGTAGATCAGGGCTTTTTTCTTCCAGCTCTTTAAACCGACCGTTGGCCTGAGCGAACACATCCTGAATGGGCATGTTGCTATTTGAACGGACACGTGAAATGTAGCGTTGTCCGGGTTCAACATCAAGTTTAATATTGGCCAAACCCGCGCCGTCTTGTCCGCGGTTGTGCTGTTTCTCCATCAGGAGATACATTTTATTCAGGCCGTAAAAAGAGGTACCGTATTTTTCTCGGTAGTAGGAGAGCGGCTGCTTCAACCGTAGTAGAGCAATGCCGCATTCGTGCTTTATCGCGTCGCTCATGAGAGGTAATGAGGCGCAAAGGTACACTTTCTAATCGTCCAAACGAATATTCAAAATTCAAGTAGAGATGGATTATGTTTTTTTACATTTACAAAAACCTGTATTCATGTCCAAGAAGCTCTTCTTTTTGTGCCTGTTGGTGCCGTTTATGGCCGTTTCACAACAGATTCCACAAACACCTTATGTCGCAACTTCCGATAGCCCGCAGTGGGTGCAAATGATGTACAATGGCGCCTCACCGGCGGATGTCCAAGTTGCATATGAAGCATTCTACGCTACCCAACCCTTTGAAAAGAACAGAGATACTCAGTTCTACAAGCGAATGATGCGGAATTATCAGCTCACAGGGAACGGACAGGGCAAGAAAGCAAGAGACATTCGCGATCCATATTATTTAAATCCACCATCGGCGGCGCGTGATGCCGCATGGGAAGAGATGGGTCCGTGGCATTACGACCCGGAGGTTGCCATGTATTTCAACGTCCAGTCGCCTGGATGTGTGCATGTCTACACAGTAGAACAATCGCCAGCAAACGACGAAATTGTTTGGGCAGGAACCGCAACTGCAGGATTGTGGAAATCGACAGATAAAGGCATGCACTGGGAGCTAATGACACGTGAGCTGCCGGTAACAAGTGTCTACAGCATCGCCCTTCACCCCACCGACGAGCTTATTGCCCTGTTTGGTGAAGGCGATGGTACCATTTGGAAAACCACCGATGGCGGCGCTACGTGGAGCATGACCGGCGATACCGGATTTCAAAACAACAACCTGTGGGTGCGCGACATGCGTTTCATCCCAGGATCATCGAATACCCTGCTTGCGGCTACTGACGGCGGATTGTTTCGAACTGTAGACCAAGGAGCAACATGGACCACCGTATCAAGCGGTGAGTTTATGGAGATTGAGTTTCACCCGACAAATGCCGACATCGTTTATCTGGTTAGTTTGGTGGGTCAGGGCACCGTTTTTCGCAAATCGGTAGATGGCGGCGTAACGTTATCAGGCACGGGCATCAACTGGCCATCACCCGCAAGTGGTGACGAACAAAAAAGGGCCGAAATAGCTGTTACGCCAGCAAACCCAGATAGAATTTACGTTTTAGCCAGCGGCAGTGCCAACGACGGGAATGGATTGTACGGCATCTATCAGAGCAACGACAGTGGCGATAGTTTTGAATTTGTGTGCTGTGGCAGCGGTCCGGGTGGTCCGTGGGAGATAGGCACAAACCCAAACACCTTGGGGTGGAGTGAAGAGGGAGAAGGCGACGGTGGTCAATACTACTATGACCTTGCTTTGGGTGCTTCGCCGGATATCGAAGACCGCATTTTTAGCGCAGGCATTTGTGTTTGGAGAAGTCTTGATGGCGGCGGCGACTGGTCGTTGAATGCCCACTGGGTAACGTGGGCGGGAGAGTTTACAGAAGAACGATATGTCCACGCCGACGTGCACGACATCAAGTTTTTTGAAACCGAGAGCGGCGTCGACATGTGGGTAGCATCAGACGGCGGACTTTTCTACAGTTCAGACCAGGGCGACAACATGGAGCCACGCATGTACGGCATTCACGGAACTGATTTTTGGGGTTGGCAGGCAGGCTTCAAGCAAGGCGACGTCATGGTAGGGGGTACCTATCACAACGGGTCGCTCATTCGCAACGGCGACCTCTATTATTTTGGTGCTGAGGATGAGAATTCAGGAGGGTGGCTCGCCGAGTTGGCAGGCGACAACTTCAGAGGGTTCGTAAACCCAGGAGATGCAACAATCGGATACCACGATGGTGGAGCTTTTAAGTATTCAACTGACCGTTTTGACCGCATCAGCGGATTGCCATTTGACAACTCGAAAAGACCAAATACCAGCTATTGGTGGGGAGAATACGGCAACATGGAGTGGGATCCACGCACCATGAACGGCATGTATTCGCCGGTTGACGATGTGTTGTGGAGAACCATGAATGGCGGACAGTCGTGGGAAGAGGTGCATGCCTTTGGAGGAGAGAAAATTATCTCAGTGAAAGTTGCGCCGCGCGATGCGAACACCATATATGTAAGTCATAAAAACAACGGCAGCAACTGGAGAATTTGGAAGACCAATGATCGTGGTGTAACATGGACCAATATCAGTATTCCGAATGGTGTTTCAGGGAACAACGCCAACAAAGCCATCTATTTGGATGTCGATGGTGTAGACCCGAACCGCTTGTGGTGCGTGCTTATCGGTAACCAAAACGGCAACAAAGTATTCACCACCACCGATGGCGGATCCACATGGCAGAATTTAACTACGGAAACCATCGCGGGAGAGTTTGTAACCAGCATCGCGCATCAGCGCGGAACCGATGGCGGCGTGTACATTGGAACCGATCGTGCGGTTTATTTCCACGACGACACCATGACCGATTGGGAGCTTTTCAACCAAGGATTGCCAGCGAAGACACCTGTTGTCTTTTTACAACCCAACTACTGCGAAGGAAAAATTCGTTGTGCAGGCTCCCGCGGAGTTCACCAAAGTGATTTCCACCATGCCTCGGGCGTTTATGCTGGGTTCATGGCTGATAAATTGAGCATCAACACAGCATTGTCTTGTGATGCCGACACCGTGAAGTTTAGTGACACCAGTGTGTTGCGGTGCAGCGGAGCGAGTTATCAGTGGTTGTTTCCAGGGGCCGACAACTTTGCATCGCTTGGCGAGACAGCTTGGGCTGTGTATTCTCAGCCCG
>JANRAA010000138.1:438-5323 GCA_030728235.1 Flavobacteriales bacterium | reverse complement strand
ACTTAATGTCGAATGGTGATGTAGATATGTCCGACAAAGGCATTTTCACCGATACATCAGCCACAATAGAGAAAGCATTGAAAGCTACGTATGAACGCAGCTCTAGTAAACAGAATATTACAGCAACGGCGTTTGAAATCGCTTTGAAAAAACTCATGTAATGGAAATTTTAATCCTCGTCATTTTTGTAGTTGGGTACTTTGGTATTGCTCTTGAGCACCCCCTCCACGTTGATAAATCTGCATTTGCATTGCTTACAGGAACACTCTGTTGGGCTGTTTTTGTGATTGGGGGTAAACACGATATACCTGAACATTCACAAGAAGAGTACACAGCAATAACCACCCCTGCCGAGAGCATAGTAGGGAACAATGCCGAGGCCGCTGAAATGGTCAATGCACTGAAAGAGCCTACGGGATGGCAAGACGGGGTGGAGTATCACGAGACCTCTTTCTATGAATTTCGCTTATTGCACCACCTGCAAGAGATAGCCAGTATTTTGTTCTTTCTACTTGGAGCAATGACCATTGTAGAATTGATAGATGCCCACGAAGGCTTCAGCGTGATTACGGATCGAATAAAAACCACGAATACAGTGAAGCTGCTCTGGATTGTCGGGTTGCTGACATTCTTTTTGTCGGCTGCACTCGATAACCTTACCACAACCATTGTAATGATCAGTTTGTTAAGGAAGCTGATAAGCGACAAAATGACAAGGTGGTATTTTGCGGGTATTGTAGTGATTGCAGCGAATGCTGGAGGCGCTTGGTCGCCAATTGGAGACGTAACAACAACCATGTTGTGGATAGGAAATCAATTGAGCACGGGTGTCATCATTAGTCATTTGTTTATCCCAAGTTTGGTTTGTTTGATTGCTCCACTTCTTGTTGCGTCATTCATGATGAAAGGCAATGTAGAAAGACCGCGCAAAGCAGAGGGGGCAGAGCATTATTTGAATCCCACTACTGATTTTGAAAGAAACTCCGTATTCATCATTGGGATATTGGGGTTGTTGTTTGTCCCGGTTTTTAAAACAGTCACGCATTTACCACCTTTTATGGGGATGATGATGTCGCTGGGTATTATTTGGTTGGTTACAGAGGTGATGCACAGGAACAAGAACACCGAAGACAAAAACCAACTTTCTGTTATAGCAGTATTGCGTAAGATTGATGCGTCGAGTGTTTTGTTCTTCCTTGGGATTTTGCTGGCTGTAGCGGCGCTTCAAGAGGTAGGCCATTTACTTGTGATGGCAGAGTGGTTGAAGACAACTTTGGCTAATGTATTTGCCATTGACCTTGCCATTGGGGTATTGTCGGCAATCGTCGATAACGTGCCACTTGTTGCAGCATCCATGGGGATGTATCCGATAATACCTGACGCTATGGCATCTGGTGCGTGGGACATGAATTTTGTTCATGACGGATTGTTCTGGCAGTTTCTAGCTTATTGCGCTGGAACTGGAGGTAGTGCGTTAATCATAGGGTCAGCTGCGGGTGTAGCTGCGATGGGATTGGAGAAGATAGATTTCATTTGGTACGCTAAGAAAATCAGCATTCTCGCACTTGTAGGATACTTCGCTGGGGCAGCCGTGTTTTACGTCATGTTCTTCTTATAGTCGCTATCAATAGGGGGCTATTGATAACCTTTTCAAAAGACTTCATTGCCGGCGACATAAAAGGTTAATTTCATCGTTTAAAATCAAACGTTGAAAATGAACCTGCTATTAACCGTACAACAAGGGATTACTGTAGGAGGAGCGGCTGAGTCTGCTGACACAGTATCAAATGCACCTGGAGAGGTGGAAGTTTCTATTTTGCAGTTACTCATGGAAGGAGGGTGGTACATCATGATACCACTCGCTGTTTTGAGTGTGCTAGCCATCTACATTTTTATTGAAAGGTCTTTGGCCGTGTCGAAGTCTCTGAAAGAGGAGAAAGACTTCATGAATAAAATCAAAGATTACATTCATGATGGGAAACTGGACAGTGCTAAGAATCTGTGTGCTACGAGCCAAACGCCAATTGCGCGCATGTTGGAGAAAGGGATTAGCAGAATTGGTAAGCCCTTGAAGGATATTTCTGTTTCAATCGAGAACGTAGGTAAACTTGAGATTTACAATCTTGAGAAGAATTTGGGCACTTTGGCAACAATCGCAGGCGCTGCGCCGATGATTGGTTTCTTGGGTACTGTTATCGGTATGGTTCAAGTTTTTCTTGATATGGAGACTGCAGGAACTGTTCGCGTTGAAGATATCTCTTCGGGTACCAAACAAGCGATGATCACAACGATTGTCGGATTGATAGTTGGAATCATTGCATACATGTCTTACAACTACCTTGTAACGAAGGTTTCAAAGGTTGTACACAAGATGGAGGCTTCTAGCATTGAGTTTATCGACATCCTTGAAGAACCAGGTAAATAACGAAGTATGAATCTCGGACAACGAAATAGAGTCAGTGTAGAAGGGAACATGTCGTCGATGACCGACTTGGTGTTCCTTTTGCTGATATTTTTCATTATTCTATCGACGCTTGCTTCGAATGGCGTGAATGTTGATTTGCCTCAAAGCAAGGGAGTGAACTCGGTGACTGCGAAGTTAACTTTGTCTATAACACCAGATATGACTTACTATGTTGATGGAGGTGTGATTGCGAAGGAGGAACTAGAGAGCATGTTGCTCATTCGCATGGAATCTCAAGTAGACAAAGTGCTGTACTTGCAAGTAGACAAAGAAGTTCCTACCGGAGCCACAGTTGAGATGATCGGAATGGCGAAATCGCATGACTGGAAGGTTATGCTGGGAGCCAGTCCTAAAAACGAGTAGTTATGAAAAGAGAAGAAATCGAAAAGAAAGATCGCGTAATAGCTGGAGTGTTATCAGGCGTTATCTTCACAGCTGTATTGGTGTTGTGCTTTTTCTTGGTTGCATTCCGCATTCAAGATCCGCCGCCAGGTGAGCAATTTGTAGCCATAGGCATGGCCGATTTCGGATCTGATCTTTCAGCTGGAGGTGATACTGAATCACAAAACCCATCTGAAACACCACAAGACGACCAAGCGGAATCGAGCGCCACTACTGATGTCGCAACACAGAATGCATCGGATGTTTCGGTTAATTCTTCAACCAAGCCGAACAAAGATCCTAAAAAGCCAAAAGAAGACCCTAAGCCTACGGTGAGCAATGGTTTGAATAATATTCTTAATCAAATCAACAAAGGTGGCGGCGGCGGTTCTGATGGCGAGAATGACGGCAAAGGAAATGAAGGAAACCAAAACGGTGACATTTCAGGTAAAGGCGTTGTTCAGGGCAAAGGCATTGGCTGGAGTTTAGCGGGCCGCGGAATGATTGGTGAACCGAAATTATCGGAGTCTCCAAAAGAAGAAGGAACCGTTGTTTTGGATATTTATGTCGACAAAAACGGCAAGGTGACACGCACGAAAAGGAATATTTCGGCGAGCACGACAAGTAGTAACTACTTGTTTCAATTGGCTGAGAAGGCTGCGTTGACTGCCACTTTTACTGTCAAAAATGACGCTCCGGTTGAGCAAACCGGACAAATGACCTTCCGTTTTAAATTGAAGTAACATGGATTATCAAGAGACGCTTGAGTATTTGTTCGGACGTCTCCCTATGTTTCAGCGTATTGGAGCGGCGGCCTACAAGGCTGATCTGTCGACAACAATTGCGCTCGCCGAACTTACGGGCAACCCTGAGAAAGAGTTGAAGTTTGTCCATATAGCTGGCACCAACGGAAAGGGCTCTGTGTCGAATATGTGCGCATCAATTCTGCAGGAAGCGGGATATGAAACAGGACTTTTCACATCTCCCCATTTAAAAGATTTTAGAGAGCGCATTCGTCACAACGGACAAAAGATTCCGCGAGAAGCGGTGATAGATTTTGTGGCCAATTACCGACATGCATGGGAACCATTGGAGCCAAGTTTTTTTGAGATAACATTCGCTATGGCGATGTGGTATTTCAAAGAAATTGGTGTGGAGATAGTGGTGCTAGAAACGGGAATGGGCGGTAGGTTGGACTCCACCAACATTGTCAGGCCGGAGGTTACTGTCATCACGAATATCGGACTTGATCACACCCAATTTTTGGGAGACACCATAGAAAAGATTGCTGCAGAAAAGGCAGGGATAGTGAAATTAGGCATTCCCGTTGTCGTTGGTGATTTGAAAGTTGAAGCATTGAATGTTGTTAGAGATAAGGCAGGTATTCATGGTGCTGCATTGTATTCGATTCGCGAGCACAGCATTGGGGTTCCTTTGCTTGATTTAAAGGGTCCCTATCAAGAAGACAATGCACGCATTGCTATTTTGGCGATGCGGGTTTTGCAAGAACGTGGTTGGAAGATTGAAGGAGAGCACGTTGTAAAAGGGTTGAGTAAGGTTTCTGAAAACACAGGTTTCGCTGGTCGCTGGCAAGTCTTGTCTTCAAGCCCACTGACCATCGCTGACTGCGGGCATAATTACGACGGGTTGCAAATGACCATGAACGAATTGAGGAATCTTCCAAAGGAGAGGTTGCACATTGTTCTCGGCATGTCGTCAGACAAAGATATTTCTCCGATTCTTCGCTTATTTCCAAAAGACGCCTCGTATTATTTCTGCGCTGCCGATATACCTCGTGCACTTTCACCGGAGGATCTTCAAGAGAAGGCGAAAGTTGAGGGACTTCAGGGTGAGGTGTTTGAGTCGGTACGAAAGGCATATGAGGCTGCGCGGTTATACGCAAGCAAGGGCGATTTGATATTTATCGGAGGCAGTGTTTTCGTTGTTGCTGAAGTAGTGTAAAAAAAAAGTCCGCAAACGATGCGGACTTTCAATTGCAGTCGGGGTAAATTATTTTTTTCGTTCGGTTCAACCTGTAGG
>JANRAA010000138.1:0-428 GCA_030728235.1 Flavobacteriales bacterium | reverse complement strand
CTGTAGGTCTCGGTGCAACTTTAGAACCAGCGTCTTTGGAGTCTTGTCCGCCAATTTTAATGTTTCCCATGTCAACTTTTTCAATTTGTTTCGACATTAAAATATGGACTTCTTTTCCTTGTTTGGTTTCAATTGTGAACGAATCACCGATTGTCCAACCAAACAAGCTAGCCGTGTTTACAGCGTGAAGGATGCTTTCAAAGCTGGTTTTTTTCAGGTTTTCCATTTCGATTCGCAGTTCCTTATCAGAAACAGCAGAACCGGTATTTCCGTCGAAGTTGACGCGAATAATTTGGCGTCCTTGTTGATCGATGATCAATACTTCGCCAAAATAAGTTTTGGTTTCGTTAGGAACTCTGCCATCCATTTCTTGGGTGGTCTTTCTGGTTTGTGACATGCCAATCATTGGAATAGCTAGGCACAACATT
>JANRAA010000137.1:5081-5360 GCA_030728235.1 Flavobacteriales bacterium | reverse complement strand
AATGTACGTTCTTCGATGTCCTCGTATTTCAGCTTCATCGCGCAGCCCGCCCAAACTCATTCTCACGTATTTCCTGCCGAGAGCCTCGGCGATGCTCTTTCCAAGGGATGTTTTACCGACACCTGGAGGGCCGTACAGACAGATGATCGGAGACTTCATATTCGAAATGATATTCGATTTCCCGAGATAAATCGAAGAATTAGTTGAGAAGGGTTTTGGCTTCAAATTATCAATAGAAAATTCAGTATAAGGATTACCATTCATCACTCCTTGATAACT